>CALXVK010000136.1 GCA_944391975.1 uncultured Clostridia bacterium | reverse complement strand
ATAGAAGGTGTTAAAAATTATTCTATTGCCGTTAAAGAAAAAGGAGAAGACATTATCTTTTTAAGAAAAATTGTGAGAGGTGGAACAGATGAAAGCTATGGTATTCATGTAGCAAGATTAGCAGGTGTTCCAAAATTAGTGACAGAAGAGGCAAACAAAATCTTAAAATCTTTAGAAAGAAAAAATATCTTAACAGGTAAAAAAGAAGAAAAGAGAGATAAAAAGCAAGTAGAAGGCCAATTTGATATGTACAATTTCAAATTAGCAGAAATTGCTCATGAAATTGATAAAATTAACCTAAATGAATTAACACCAATTGATGCTTTAAATACATTGGTAAGAATAAAAGAAAAGATGAAATAATATGAAAATATCTATTCTAATCAGGATAGATATTTTCATTAATTTTTAACGTTTTCATATATTTGATAAAAGAGTGGAAAATTGACATAATATTGATATAAATGGTATAATTGTATTATGTAACTATAATAACTCAACCACAATTAAGGGAGGATATACGAATGAGAAAATCAGAAGAATTATCAAAAAATATAGAAAATATGCGGAACCAATTAATGGATTTAGTAGATAAAGATTTCAGAATTCATGAAATTGTAAGACAATTAGATCATTTTCATCTGAATACAAGACTGGATGCAGAGGGGATGATAGAATTCCGTTGTGAAAACGGAATTATTCCTATTGGAGGAAGAATGAAAGAGGATGAAATGCTATATGCATTTGTTATCATGGATTTTTACAGTATTTTGTATTATAAATGCAAAAAAATAATCCGAAGAATCCGGAAAAAGGAATATAGCCTAAAAATAAATTCTCTACTTCTAGATATGGGAAGATTAATAAGAGAACAAGCTCTGCATAATGTAAAACCGAACCAAGAATTTGAAACAGAACGGTTTTATAAAGAATTTAAAGATTTTATCCATGTTGCCATAAAAGCATTAGGACACAAATATGATCAAATAGGATATCGACACCTTACAGATGCCTATGATGCTGAAGAAGCTAAAGAATTGAAGCATATAAGGCTGATATATGAGAAAATATCTTTTAAAGATGATACAATTACTTATTTTGATTATATCACTAAAAAATCCAAAACCTTTTGCATTGAGAATACTGTAGAAATGCAATATATGGTTCTGAACTTATATGCAAAGGCATATACAGAATCTGTATTGTGGCTAAAAAAGGAAGATCCTACTGGTCAATGGTGTCCTGTAACGCCTTGGCAAATTATAAGAAGAATGGATGTGGTGATTCCAGAATATTTTCTATGTTAAAGTGAAAAGAGGTCATACAAATGACTTCTTTTCTCTTTTTAAATCTTGTGTCACTAGTTTCGTAGTAATGTTTTTCAAATTCTCCAGAAAAACATTACTACTAGACAATCGCTTCTACATAAAGCACAAGGAAGAAAGATATGTATAATTATTTGAAAAAAGTTTAAATATATGTTAAAATATTTAAGTTGCAAGTAAATACAGATTCCAGTAGTAGAAGCATCCTGTTTCGAATGAAAGAAAGGAGCGATAATAACTAATAAACAATTAGAAATGCATAAAAACAAAAAAAGGAGCAGAAAGAAAAAATGAAAGCAGTTGAAATTTTAAGAAAAATCCTACAAAAATTCAGACAAGAAGAAATCAAGCAAGAAACAATCGAACAGCCAGAATTTGTGCAAGAAACAGAACATCCAGGAAGTCAGAAGGAAGAAATTAAACTACAAAATACTAAATGGGGAGATATTAACACTCTTCAAGAGAAAAAAGAAAAAGAAGAAACAGAAATCAAAGAAATAAGAATTAAATCGGAAGATGAAAAAACAATGAAGATTGAATTTGTTCTTGCAAATGGAAGACATTTCGTGAAGAAATTTAAGAAAGGTGATTTTCACTACAAAGTAGGAGATAAAATTAAAATGGTTATAGGTCCTGATCATATTATGAGGGATTTATACCCTTCTAATTAGTTGTAGTATTAGTTATGAAAAGGTAGCTTAATCTAAAGGTTAAGCTACCTTTTTTGTTTATGGTAAAAAATCATTGATTTACAATATGATAGTTGATATAATGAAGAAAAAATAAAGGAAGAAAAAAGAATGAAAACATTAATTTTGAATGGTTCACCTCATAGAGATGGAAACACAGCATATATAGTAAGTAGAATAAAAGAAAAATTAGATGGAGAAATTGAAGAAATCTATTTATATGATGAAAATATAAAACCATGTATGGATTGTAAACATTGTTGGAAACAGGAAGGCTGTAGTATCAAAGATAACATGGAGAAATTATATAAAGATGATTATGATATTCTTATACTAGCTTCTCCTGTATATATGTATAATATGACACCACCTATGTTTAACATGGTAACAAGATTAAATTGGATATGGAGTAATCGATACTTTTTAAAGAAAGAAATTGTTTTTAAGAAAAAAAGAGGTATCTTAGTTTTAACTGGTGGAGGAACTGGAGAGCCTAAACATGCATTAGATACTGCCAAATTGATCTTCAAATTTTTAAATGCAGATTTTAATACCGAAAAAGATTATATTTATTCATTACATACAAATGAAATACCAGCCAAAGAAGATAAACAAATAGAAGAAATGATAAAAAAATTATAGGAGGTATGATATATGAAAAAGATATCTATTTTTGGTTCAACAGGTTCAATAGGAACGACAACATTAAGAATAGTGGAGGAAAACCCTGATTTGTTTCAAGCAATTACATTAGTTGCAGGAAGAAATATTACAAAATTAATTGAGCAAATTCATAAATTTCAACCAAAACATGTGTATATTACGGCAAAAGAAAATGCAGATAGGTTAAAAGAGGAATTTCCTGGTTTAGATGTTTACTATGGAGAAGAAGGTTTAAGAGAAATTTCTAAATTAGAAGATGCAGATATTGCTGTATCAGCTTTAGTTGGAATTTCAGGACTAGAACCAACTTACAACATGATAAAACATACAAAACAAGTTGCCTTAGCCAATAAAGAAGTATTGGTAACAGGTGGTTCTTTGATTATGAATTTAGCAAAAGAATGTGAAACAGAGTTACTTACAGTAGATAGTGAACATAGTGCCATTATGCAATGTTTAAGAGGAGAAGAAACCAATCCAATTGACAAACTATTATTAACTGCATCAGGAGGACCTTTTTTTGATAAACCAATTACAGATGATATCACCCCAGAACAGGCATTAAA
>CALXVK010000135.1 GCA_944391975.1 uncultured Clostridia bacterium | reverse complement strand
GTTGTATAATATTCGTCGAAATCAAAGTAGTCGGCCACAAATGAAAAATATGACCAAGCAGTCCCATTTCCTGCAGTTCTATAGCCATTATCAACTGCCAAATTTGCCATTGTTGTTGGCAAAATTGCGCCTTTTGAACTAGAAACAACTATAGCAGCAGCTGTAGGCCCGACAAGCACTAGACTTCATAGTTTGGCTTGTATCTCCTATACTGGAGTACATCACATTTGCCCATCTACTATCAGCTTGGTTGTAATATGTAAGGCCTTGATAAGCTCCCAATAAACTTAAGCCATTTCCTGTGTTGTCTCCGCTCCCATGCTATGTTCTCTTGTTCAACCTCTGCATCTGGTTCAAGATTTTCTTCTTCTAGTAACTGTTCCTCTTCTTCTGTGCTTTCCAAAGTCTCTGTAGTAGAAATATCTTCGTCATTATTGATTGCTTCAGTAGTTTCTTCAACTAAAGCCTTTGTTTCATTTGTTACTATTACTTCTACTTCATCTTTTTCAGTTTCTTCTATTTCTTGAATTTCTTGCACAACTTGATTTTGTGTTTCAGCTATAGTATCATTCAAGCTGGAATTTGGAAAATAAATAGCACAAAAAACACCTGCTATTGCCAAAAGACAAGCAAGTGCTATCAGTATTTTCTTTTTCATTATATTTAGTTCTCCTTTCTATATAATATAAGATAAGATAAAAGACAACTGTCTATTTTCTGGAATGTCACTGCCAGGCGAAAAAATATAAACAGATTTATCTGTATTAATATAAACTCTATAAATTTCGTTTGAAGAAAAACTTATAGCTAACCCTTCACTTGTTTCTTCTGGAATAATTTCGCTTGGTAGATTATTTAAAATCGCAGTTGCTGTTTTCGAAGAAATTGCAGAAACTCTTATAAATCCATTTATACTCACAACATTTTTCTGCTTTTTGCAATTTATCCTTGTAACAGAATTAACGTTTTCTGTTATGTTTTGAGTTAAATCGTAACTTTTTACTGCTTCATCTTCTCCTGGAAGTTTCATTAAGCCTCACCTCCAGGATTTTTTTTATCATTTAAAATACAAGTGTGTACAGTCGCAATGGTTTTAAGCCTTTTCATAAGATTACCTCCTTATTTATTTAATTCTTCTAACTTCTCCTCAATGAAATCTTTTACCTTTTTAATTTGGTAAATTTCAGCTTCAGTAAAGTTTACGCAGTTCTTTCTTTCATATTGGATTGCAAGAAAACCGAATCGGTTCTCCATTTTTATTATTTAAAATAACATCATAAAAACTAGCCACATCTTGGGATTTCTTTAATTCATAGGTTGCTGGCATGCTATCTTTTAGTTCTTCCAAATCATTTACTTTTAAAATGTTATTGTTAAGCAATTTTTCTACAAAGTGTGGAATACATGAAAGCGGAACGGATTGTAGCTCTTTTTGATGCCCTTTTACACCTGTTCTTACCACTTCATAACTGCATGAAGTTTTAAGAGCACTTCGTCCATTTGCATAGTGCCCTCCGATTGTGAAAATCGTATACTTGAACTCTGTCTGCGTTTAGATATTCTTTTAAATCTTCCATTTTGTTTGTTACTTCACTATCTATAGTGACTTGTCCTTTAATCTTTTTAGGTATAGCAGATTTTACATTAGCTTTTGATTCCATAATTTTTACAATTAAACTAGCTAATGCTGTTATCATTGCTGTTATACTTATAAGTAATGCTGTTATATTTTCCATTTTTTCTCCTTTTCATTCGGTAATTGCATTTTTTATCCTCCTTCGTAAACTTTTCTTATTATGGCAGTTAAAATTGCATCTTCTTGTAAAGTATAGCTTCCATCATCGGATGTTCTATAAAATTGAATTTTGTTACTAGAGCTTCCTGCAGTTCCTACCTCTTTATAATGCCCATCTTCATTGTCTGTTGCTTTTTTTAATAAAACTCCATTCCAATAAACTTCTAATGAGTTATCTCCAACAATGTATGAATTTGATAAAGTAATTTCATAATTATCGGAAATTGTACTGCTTGCTTCAATAATTATAATTTCTTTTTTAATTTCTGTTGCTTTTTTTAATAAATTGGATACTGTTATTTTTTTATTAACTTTATTTCCGTTATCCACAATATGCAATATATCATCTTCTTTAGGATTAGTATAATTTGCTAGATCACTAATTTTTATTTCATCATCATTCATTTTTAACTCCATTCTGTAATAATAGTCTTTCCATCTTCTGTTATAATTCTTTTATTATCTTCTGTAATTATATATTTTTTCTTTTTTATGTCATCTTCAACTTTTATTTTTAATAAAAATGTAGAATTTACATAAATTTTTGATGGTTCTATTATTACTTCTGTTATTTTACTTGCCATTCTTACTCCTCTTCTTAATCTAATGAAAATTTCATTAATATTAATTTAATATCTGCTTCTAAATCTATACTGTCTGTTTTATAAGCTGTGATTTCAATATAATCATCCTTTAATATTACAGTTATAGTTCTAGTTTTATATAAATCTACTTGAGCTGTATTTGCAAGAACAACGTCAGCTCCTATGCTTGACATTAAAGATATAACACAGCAATTATCTTTATTAAATCTATCTGGATAGTTTAAATGTATTGTTGCGGATTGTTCTTCAGAAAATCTATCCGGAAGGGCTACAGATGTTTCGATATAAGCAAAGTTATTTTTTAATAAATATTCACTTCCATCTTCAACTGCAGATAATTCCTCCTCTAATTGTTTTAAAACATTTTCATATTCACTTTTTACTTCATCTTTAAATTCATCTATCTCTTCTCTAAATTGTGCATATATGCTATCAAAATCTAAAAATGTTCTCATATCTTGAAAATCAGTTATTCCAGATGAAGATGTTTTAAATCTAGCAAGTTCATATTGATATATGCCAGAAACATTCTTTATAATATTAGTTTGTGTTAACTCTGGATAACCATTTAATCCTGTTACGATTTTATAATAACCTTGTTCAAAATCGCTTTCTGTGTTTTCTTTGTCTAAATCAATTTCTATTACTAATCTACAGTAAGCAGATGTAGTACCTGCAGCAATTGTCGTTGTTGTATCCTCTTCTAAAAACCTTCCTTGAATACAAACAGCTCCACTATTAACAGTTACGTTTGAATCACTATAACTTACAGACATTGCATTTTTATAGTCACTTGCTACTCCATTTATTCCATTTAAAAAAGTATTAATAAATAAAGCAAAAATTGGGTTTTCAAATAATTGTTTACTAAAAACATGTCCTTTTAACATATTTAACTCCTTTCCTTTAACAATTTGTCTATAAAATTAGTTCTAATATTTCCACAAGTGTATTTTATAAATTTACTTTGAGTTATATTAATTGCAGAAATATAAGTATTATATATTAAAGATTCTTTTGTTTTTATCGTAATTGGCGTTCCAATTTGTATAAAACGATTATAATAATCAAAAGTAATGTTATGATTATATGAATTAGCTTTTATGTTATCTAATGCTGTTTGTTCAGCATCTTCATAATTTTGAGTATATAAAGTCTTAATTTTTCCTTCTGCTCTATTTTGGTTATTCATATCAGTTGTAGTGGTTCTATCATTCAATAGATAGAGCGTATATTTGCCTGGTGAATCTTCTCCATTTACCATATTATATAGTACTGTCACTTTACTTACTACATCTGTCTCAAAAACTTCTGTATAATTAGATATAGGCTGTGCATTAACATCTATTAAAATTTCTTTTTCTTTTTTAGTTTCAATCATCATTACTAATTTTTTATTTTTAATAGAAAAACTATATACAATATCATAATTTTGGTTACAATTTGTAATCCAAGTGTGTAAATTATAGATATTATTATTTACATTTGTAACACTTGTTTGTTTCTTTGTGTGTGTCTTAATTTCTAGTTCTAAATAAGGCAAATTTATGAAATTATCTTCACAATTAATATAATTATTTGTAATTGCATCTGCAATAAAATCTTCTACTCCCGTATTTTTTATTAAATTCTCATTTTCTAAAATAATATCTCTATCAAATAAATTAGTAATGTATTTTAATGTATATTGATATAATGTTTGTCCATCATCATTTTGTATTTCATCAATTACTCCCCAATAAATAATTTCATTGTTCTTTTTTATCATTACAATATCGTTAGATTTTGCATTAGTCTTTTTTAAAACATTTATAGTAGAAGATGAATTTGTTTCTTCGTCAATACTTATAGTATAATCTGCTAATTCTATAATATCTTTAACTGTAAAATTATAATAATCAAAAATCCACATAAAAACTTTATTTGTTTCAATTATAATTTCTTCTTTTGCAAAAATCTGTATCGTTGCTGATTCTTCGTAAATTTGTTCAAATAAATCTGTATATTTAATATCTGTATAATATATGCCACCTGTTTTAGGAGCAGTAATCTCTAATTCATAGTATCCACTTTGTTCATTGTAATTTGCTAAATAATTTTGTCCATTAAAAGTAATTAATACTTCTTCCATTCTTTCCTCCTAAACCGCCTTATATTGTGAATATATAGTAATTTTAGCATTTAAAACTTCGTTTTCAGCAGTAAGAACAATTTTGCAATTTTTATTTTTTGGAAGTCTCAAAACGTTATCATTTTGAGGATCAATATAATCTAAATCAAACAAATCTAAAATAGTCCCATCTGTATTTTGTTTACTAATAGAAAAAGTACCTTCTCGACTATTATAAAGCAGTTTTTCGTATTCTTCTATTGTTGCTTTTATTTCAATTGTTTGATATAGTTCTCCTTCAACATATAATTGAATTACCGGATTTACAACTTGTCCATAAATTTCTATATAAACAGGAGCTTCGACATGGCCTGTATTAATATATTCTAAATTTCTTGTATCATAATCTGTAAATTTGCTATCCCATCTATAATCCCATCTGATTTCATTTTCTAAAGGATTTATTGTATATACTGTTGTTTTTTCTTCATACCACAAAGTTAAACAATCAAAAATAATAGCAGAAGATAATACTCCGTTTCTTCCTTTCTCTGCTTTTTCTAAAATTTGAATATTTACATCTTTAAAAAATTCTTTAGAACTTCCATCTTTATAAGGTATCTTATACCCAAATTTTAAGCTTTCAGAACTTTCTATAAAGTCAACAAGTAATTTATAATTATCATAATATAGAAAATTACAAGTTCCGTTTATTTGTCCTTGTTGCATTTGTCTTAAACTTTCTATAAATGTATTTCCAATCTGCTGATATTCAGATACATATGCATAGCCAAGTCCAGCAGGATCTGTTAATAAAGTGTAGTTTTCTATATCCATCATAGAAAATTCCTGTCCCTTTTCATTTACAAGTCTAAATTTTCTAACCATTTTTTCTCCTCTTTATGAATACTGTGTTCCAAATTTTCTATTTATATATTTAAAACATTGTTCAAGCCTTGCCTCATCCAGCTCTTGTACATTAAATTCTATATTATAATTATTTGAAATTGCTTTAGTTCCATTTATAACTTTAGTAGTTAAATCTCTCAAATTGCTGCTAATATTTCCAAAATCAAAATTTAATAATTTGTTATTTTTTATTTTTTCATTTATCGTATTTGGTAAATCATTAAAACCATTTTCATAAGCTTGTGCATTCTTTTCGGCTAACTTCTTATAAAATTCTGTTGGATTACCTTGCTCAAATCCATCTTCTACAAAATTTCCTAATCTTTTAAAAGCTTTAGAAGGTGAATGTATTTCTAATGGATTAGAGAATCCGCCAAAAACTGATTTCGCATTCTCAGAAGCGTATTTCCACAATTGGAATGAATTAAAACTACTTGCAGTTAAACCATTATATATATTATTTCCTAATTTAACCCCACCATCATACATTGTTGTATCAGCATCAATAATTCCTTTGGTTTCAGTAATTTCACTTGACGTTTTATCCGAAATTGAGCTTATTTCACCTGAATAAGCTGTAGCATTTCTACTTCCTAGGTTTGAAAAAGCATCATTTAAGGATGTATCAATATAAACAAGTCCTGTTGCTTCTCCAATTTTTTTCTGAATCTCTGGAGAAACTTGTGAAAGAGCTGTTTGATAAGCAGAAACATTACTTGTTGCTAATGTCTGCCATGCTTCCGTTAAGTCTGGGCTTAACTCATTAACTTCTGTTGTTGCATTAACAAGAGTAGTTGCTAAATTTTCTAAAGTTGAATTTTGAGCATCAATTTGAGACTGATAAATTTCTGCATTTGCTGTATTATTAGCTTTAACTTGTTCATTATATAATTGCTTATATGTATTAAGTTTACTAACCTCAGTTTGAATTTGTTGATTTACTTGAGCATCAATCGTAGCGGTTGAGTCTACATACGAATAAGTAGTTCTATCAATGACTTTTTGTATTTCTTCCTCAGATCCAGAAATAACAGCAGCAGAATCTGCTTCATATCTTGCAATGTCATTTGCATATCCTTCAATTAATCCATTCTGTTCTTCAATTGCCATATTAACTTTCATTAATGCAGTTTTGGCTGCAGCTTGTTGACTTCCTGTTGCTTGTCCAATTTCAACTTGTAAATCTTTTTGCTTTTCTAGTAAATCATTTAAAGTATCGTAAGCCTCAGCTTGATTTTCTATTGCATTTGCATAAGCCTCCTTCTCAGAATCTAAAATTATTTCAGCTTTTTTCTTTTTTATTGTTAAATCAATATTATCTTGCAATTCTTGATAACCACTAATTATATCCCCATTCAATTCATACTCTGTTTCTAAAGCTGAATTTAACTCATTTAAAATAAAATTTACTCTATTTTCATAACCTTCTTTTACTTTTCCATTTTCATCAACTAAAAGTGTAAGTTCATCACGTAGAGACTGCAAATTATCCATTTCGGAAAGATTTGCACTTAAATTTTTGCTTTGCATAGAAATTAATTCGTCTCTAGCTTGAATTTCGCTTTCAACTGCACTCTTTAATTCGTCAGCATCTTCTGCCACACTCCAAATACTTTTTTCATACGCATATAAAGCAGCTGTTAATCCTGCAAATCCAATTACTGCTAAACCTGTTGGACTTGTTAATCCAGAAATTACTTTTACTAAAGTATTAACAGTAGCACTACTAGATGCCGCACCAGTTATCATAACACCAATTGCTTGTGATAAATTTCCTATTCCTTTTATAGCAGTACCTACACCACTAGATAATTTTGAAAATATCTTTATTGCTGGACCTATTGCAGCAACTAAGAGAGCTGTTTTTATAATATTTTGTTTTTCTTCATCAGTAAGATCATTAAAATCATCTACTAAATCCTGTATCCATTTTGCCAAATCTTTTATTTCTGGAGCTAAAGCTTTTTGAATTGCTATTCCAGCACTTTCAAAAGAACCACTTAAACTTTCTAAAGCTCCTGAAGTATTATCTAACATGGTATCAGCCATATCTTCTGCAGCACCATCTGCTTCTTCAAATTCTTTAGTCATATCAGCCAAATCACTTGAACCTCTGTTTACTAATGCTAACATTCCAGATAAAGCCTCTGTTCCAAAAATTTGAGCCAAAGCTTGGTTTTTCACTTCATCGGTTAAGCCTTCTGTATGCTCCTGTAAAGTTCCTATTATTTCTGTTAAAGATTTCATAGTACCATCAGAATTATAAAATTCAACATCTAGTTGTTCCATTGCTTCTTTTACTTGTTTTGTAGGTTTTACTATTCTTGTTAAACCACTTCTAAGAGTTGTTCCAGCTTGACTACCTTTAATTCCTGCGTCGCTCATTATACCTATCGCAGCTGCTGTCTCTTCTAAACTTAAACCTACTGTCTTAGCAACTGGTGCAACATATTTCATAGCTTCGCCCATGTCCTCTGTTTGAGCGTTAGTTCTTGCAGCAGCTTCAGCAAAAACATCAGCAACATGAGAAGATTGACTAGCTTCTAAGCCAAATCCTCTTATAGCACTCGCTGCAATTTCAGAAGAAGTTGCAAGTTCTGCTCCACTTGAAGCGGCTAAATTTAATAAACCTGGCATTGCATCCATGATTTCTTGAACTGTAAAACCTGCACTAGCAAGATTTTCCATACCTGTCGCAACCTCACTTGCACTAAACGTTGTTTCAGCTCCTAAATCTATAGCCTGATCAGTTAATTGTTCAAGCTCATCTTTTGTTGCTCCCGCTATAGCTTGTACTCTGCTCATTTGAGCTTCAAAACTATTTCCTGT
>CALXVK010000134.1 GCA_944391975.1 uncultured Clostridia bacterium | reverse complement strand
AATCCAATGAAACAACTAGAAGCAGATTTAATAGAAAAAAAGGTGAATTATAATAATAATCCAGTTTTAAAATGGTGTTTATGCAATACATCAGTTAAAAGAGATGAAAATGATAACATGAGGCCAGTAAAAGGACAAAAGCAAAGAGCAAGAATAGACGGTGCAGTAAGTTTAATAATAGCTTACTGTATTTTGTTTGAAAAAATGAACGATTATTTAGTATTGCAGGAGGAATAAATGAAAAAGGAAAAAAGAAGTTTATTCAATTTTATATTTGGAAAAAAAGCTGATAAACAAAATCAGAGCATGACGCAAACGCAGTTTCAGCTACTAAGTGGTTGGAATACTCAGTTCAGTACTTTGCCAGAAGGAACTTACAATTCTAAAGTTGCAAGACAAGCAATAGATAGAATTGCTACTCATTGTGCAAAGTTAGTTCCAAAACATATACAAGGTAATATTACAAACAATATAAAAGGAGATATAAATTTTTTACTAAGTAATCAGCCGAATCCAATTATGAATACTTTTGACTTTATTTATAGGATAATTTCACTATTATATACGGACTGCAATGCTTTTATTTATATTGCGAAAGATAAAACAGGTTTTATAACTGGATTTTATCCAGTTCTTGCAACTACTTATGAACTGCTACAAGGAACAGATGGAACAATTTATTTTCAATTTGATTTTGTAAATGGACAAACATATACGATTCCGTATTTAGAACTAATTCATTTAAGACTATTCTATAACAGAAATGATTTATTTGGAATGAGTAATAGAGTTTTACAAACAGATTTAAATACAGCCGATACGGTTTCGCAAGGAATTGATAAAGCAATAAAAACAACTAGCAATTTAAAAGGAATTTTGCAATATGAAAACTCTATGTTAAAGAATAAGGATTTAGTAAAAACAAAAGATGAGTTTGTAAAAGACTTTTTAAATATGGACAACGAAGGCGGAATAGCAGCTTTAGATGCAAAAGCAAAATTCCAAGAAGTAAATTTAAAGCCAATTACTTTAGACAATGAGCAATTGAAACAAGTGAATTATAATATTTTTGATTATTTTGGAGTATCTGAAAAGATTATAAACAATAGCTTTACAGAAGAGGAATGGAATGCTTTTTATGAGGGTGTTATTGAAGCAAGAGCAATTCAAATGAGTTATGCTTTTACAAATAAAATATTTAAAAAACAGTCTATAAAAGATGGACACAAAATCGTGTTTACAACTAATAGGTTACAATATGCAAGTTTAACAAGTAAAACTAACTTATTAAAGATTATTTTACCTTATGGCGTTTTAACAAAGGATACAACTTTAGAATTATTAGATATGCCTCCAATTGGAGGAGAAGAAGGAGCAAAAATATTACAAAGCTTAAATAATATAGATTCGCAAATTGCAAATAAATATCAAGGAGGAGACAATAATGGAGAAAGCGGTTAAAGAAATAAGATTAGTTGATATGCGAGCCTTAGACAATACAGATGAAATGATAGTTGAAGGCTATGCTGCAGTATTTGATACAGTAACTAATTTAGGGTGGATGAAAGAAGTAATAGATAGACATGCTTTTGACAATGCAGATATGTCTGATATTGTTATGAAATACAATCATGAGAATTCAGTATTACCAATGGCTCGTACAAGAGGTGGAACATTACAATTTGATGTGGATGACCACGGCTTAAAAATAAGAGCAAAGCTTCCAGATACTTCTGTAAACAAAGATATATATACTTTAATTCGTGAAGGCGTATTAAGTAAAATGAGTTTTGCATTTACTGTAAAATCTGAAGAATACGACTATGACACAGATACAAGAAAAATACTTGAATTTGATAAAATATTTGACGTATCTGTAGTAGATGTTCCAGCTTATGAAACAACAGAAATTTATGCAAGAAGTAAAGAACAATATGAAGAAGAAAAAAGAGAGTATGAAGAAAAGAAAATGTCTTTTGAAAAACAAAAATTAGAATTAATGTTAAGTTTATAATTCTCGAAAGAAGATTGGTGGTAGAACCAGTCTTTTTTTGTTGGTAGAAACAAATAGAGATTTTTATAAAGTGGTGGTAGAACCGCAATTTTATTTTAGGAGGATAAAAAATGACTTTAGAAGAAATTGAAGCAAAAAAAGCTGAATTAAGAAGCAAAATTAATGATGCTAAATCAGAAGAAGAACTTGAAGAATTAAGAAAACAAGCGGAGGAGTTAAATAAAGAGGTCCCAACAGAAGAAAAAAAAGATGGAACTATAACTCATGATGAGGAAAGAGCTCTAATTGCTGATACTGAAAATTTAGAAAAAAGGAAAGTAGAAATTACAAACATTATAGCAAAAAGGGAGGAAGAAAAAGTGGAAAAGAAATTTACAAGAGCAAATGTTTTAAAATCACAAGAATATAGAACTGCGTGGGCAAAAAGATTAATGTGTAAATCAGAAGATGAATTTACAGAAGATGAAAAAAGAGCTTTAGATGTAGCGTTAACAACTACAGCTACAACTTATGTAGCACCAAGTTCTGGAGCTGATGGAGTTAATAATGGTGGTTTATTTATACCAGAAACAGTATCACAAGAAATTTTAAAAGAAGTTGAATTAGAATCTCCATTTTTAAGAGATGTTGCTAAAACATATATAAGAGGATTACTATCATTTCCATACAAAAAATCAAGTTCTGGAGCTGAATGGGTAACAGAAGGAACTGATAATAAACTAGAATCAGATGAATGGGATAATTTAACATTTGTACAAATGGAATTATCAAAAACTATAAGAATTACATGGAAGCTTGAAGCTATGGCAGTTGAAGATTTTATTAATTATATAGTTGGAGAAGTTTCAAGAGAAATGAGAGAAAATTTGGCTGACAAACCATTTTATGGAACAGGAGTTAAAGAAATAGCTGGTATTACTTTAGAAGGAAATAATATTGATGCAGAATACGAGTCTACAGTAAATGCTTTAGATGCAATAAAAGCTGGTTTAGCAAAACTTCCAAAGAGAAAAAGAGCTGGAGCAAAAATCTATATGTCTGAGTCAATGGCTCTAGATATATCTTTCATGAAGGATTCTAACGGCACATATTTAAATAATCCTGTAAATGGTGTCGCTTTAGATAGTGTTGCAAGATATCCTGTTGAAGTTGATCCATTCCTAAAAGATGGAGATTTTATAATTGGAAATGCTAGATGGTACAAAATGAACTTTAATGAAGGAATTTCTGTTACAAAAGATGTAATTGGACGTTCAAGAGTAAATGACTACACAGGCTACTGCGTAGTTGGTGGAGCACCAGTTCCTAATTCATTTGTTTATGGACATGTAGAAGAA
>CALXVK010000133.1 GCA_944391975.1 uncultured Clostridia bacterium | reverse complement strand
TCTACAATTATTCCTTTTATTGTTCCTGCCACTTTTACCTCCTACATTTTAGCAACCATTTTTTGAATTTCTTCTTGAGTTGCCATTCTTGTTCCTTCTTCTTTTTGTTCCTCAGGCTTTCCAATATAACTTATACATAACTTAATAATATCGACAAAAGATAATAATTTTAAATCATCTAATTTTAATCCAATTCTTAAACAGCTTATTAAAAACTCGTGCTCAGGATATAATCCTTCTTCATTATTAGTATTAGTAGTTTTATATTTTTCAAATTCTTTAAATACCTGATTGTCCACAAAAGCAATTTACGGCAATTTCCGTTACCTCAACAATCCACATATCGTTTGTATTTATTCTTGTTAATCCTTTTAACCATTCCTCATATGTTCCAATTTTTGGATTTGCTGTATAGCAACAGATATAGCCAATTCTTGTTATTGCATCAATGTAATTATCTAAATATGCAAGCATTGTGTTTGAAATAGTCTTTGTTATTTCAGCTTCAGAAATTTCTGGATTTTTCTTTTTTAAATCTGATGTAAGCAAAACTTGCATCGTAGTAAAATCATTTATTATTTTAAAATCTTCAAATATTCCTTTATTAAACTTCTTTTTGTATTCTACATATGTAAAAGCATTACAATCTATATCAAATTTTTTTCCACAAATGTCTATATTTTTCATAATAACCTCACAGTTTTTTTAAAACAGGTCTAACATTAGTTTGTAAGACCTGTTTTATATTCATCATTAAATTTCATCGTCCTCTTCTGGTTCTGGAACAGAAGTAAAGAAAGAATCATACTTTGTTTTATTTGTTGTTGATAAAGGTAATTTGTATCTTACTTGTCCATCACTTGATCGTGCAGAAGTTGTAATTGTTAAAGTATCTGTATTTGGTGTCTTGGTATCTTCTGTTGTAGCCGCTTCCGTTGATGGTCTTGAAACAGTTGCATAGTAATAACAAAATCTAGTTCCGCTTTGGTCACCTTCGATTTGATACATAAAAGCAAATGGACTTATTTTATCATTAATATTTTCGACAACACCACCTGCGCTATCAATCCTTTGACCTAAAATTTCATTTAAAAATTGATCTGGAATATCTGCTATTTCTAAATCTCCTGAATATCCATTATTTGCATAGCTTTCAAAATATTTTAAATTGTCAGCATAAAATGCTTCATTATCTCCTTCTGGATCAAAACTTAAATTTACCGCTCCAGGAATTTTAAATGGAGTTCCATATGTAATCTCTCCACTTTCATCTACTGTAATTTTTGCAACGTGAACGTTGCTCAAACCAAATTTAACTTTATTTTTTGCCATTATTTTCCTCCTTATAATTCAAAAAAATAACTTACTTGCCAGACCTCTTCGTCCTGTAAATAAGTTTCTTCTGTTTTATTCCAAGCAATGTCGCCTAGAATTTCATTTTCTATTTTTTCTTGTTCTTCTAAATTCTTGTCTATATACGTGTAATCTAGTTTTATAGGTGCATTATCATGATAAACTCTATTATCCGCCAAAAAATTGTCAGTATCAGAAATTATTGCAACTAAATGTGGAGGCTCTGTTGTTTTTTTAAATCTACCATATTCATATTTAAAACCAGCAGTTTCACATCTTTCTTTTAATTCTTTTAATGTCATTTCAAACCTCCTATATCAGCTCTAAGTTTTTGTTCAAATTTTTGGCTATATTCTTGTTCTACTTTTCTTATATGTGGTTGTGCTTTAGTTCTTCCACCATTTTTTGTAGCATGTCCAAACTCTAATAGGTGTGTTAGTTGATAATCTGTTTTGTTGTGTACTTTTATAGTGTATCTGTTCTTTCCAAGCTTATCTTTTTTTAGTCTCCAACCTTTACAATATTCTTTTCTTGCTCCGTTTCGGAGAAATTTGTTTAAGCTCTTCCGTTGCTTTTTTTCCAATTTCGTTAGCATCCTTTTCCACAATATCAGATATATCATCTGCATAATTTTCAAGAGCTTTCATTATTTCACTACTTAGCATATTATCTTTTATAGTTTTAGACATTTTTTATTTTCCTTTCACAAACTAAAACAACTTCATCTGCATAAGGCTCACTTGCTCGAATTATTGTATAAATCACACCCATGTATATTAGTTCCTTTTCATTGTTATAATTTAAAGCACTAATACGAAGTCGTAATGTCGGCTTAAATCCTTGCTGATTAGCTTCATAGAACTCATTTGCATAGATTTCTTCTACTTTTATAATAGGGATTTCTATTTCAGTTTGTACTTCTTTTTGCACACCAATATCATCAGTTTGTAAGTCAGTAGATAATAATTTGCAACTTACATCACGCATCATTTTCCACCACCTTGTATTTTTCACTTAAACTTAGATTAACACAAAGAAGACTATATGTTCTTTGTGCTAATTCTTTTTCTTTTATATCTACGTTTCCAAAATTTGACTTAACATACATAACAATTGCAGATTGTACTAAACTTTCAGAAATATTTGCATCTGCCTTTATTCCTTGCCTATTCAAATCTGCTATTCCTGCATTTACTAACATTTCAATTTCTTTATCTTTCAATGTAGATGTTTCCACAATGCTTAAGCATTGCTTAACTAGTTTTAGCAATTCCTCCATATAGCCCTCCTATTATTCTAAACTCCTGCTGCTTTATGTCCATAGACAAATGAATTTGGAACTGGAGCTCCACCTACTACACAATATCCTGTGTAGTCGTTTACTCTTGAACGTCCAATTACGTCTTTTGAAACGCTTAATCCTTCGTTACCGTTCATTTTATACCATCTTGCATTACCTATAATGAAGTCACCATCTTTTAAGAATGGGTCAACTTCAACTGGAAATCTTGCAACTGTATTTAATGCAACTCCATTAACAGGGTTATTTAAATATGCACCGTTATCATCTTTCATAAATGCAATATCTAATGCTAAATCTTCAGCCATATAGATTTTTGCACCTGCTCTTTTTCTTTTTGGAAGTAATGCAATAGCTGCCTTGATAGCATCTAAAGCATTTGTTGTAGATTCATATTCAGCATCTATGTT
>CALXVK010000132.1 GCA_944391975.1 uncultured Clostridia bacterium | reverse complement strand
ACAGCGCTTTCTCGATTCATTTCCGGAATTCGGGACTGAAGATGATCTGCAAGCCCCTTAATGCTTAACCCTTGTAAGATGCCGCTGGTCACAACGGAAGTGATCTGCTTTTTCCCATAGGCTAAGTCGATCCCTCTTTTCACGGCTTTTTCTGCAGGGTAATATGGCATTACATCCGGCTCTTCCACAATCAAGCGCCGCACTGTCTCTTCATCCCAAAGCGTAAACCCAATATTCCCCGCCACCTGCTCGATGGTGTACGCCGCGTAATTGCGGTTCAGGCTATAAATACCGGGCGTGGCGTCGTTGACATAAGCTGCCGCTGTCTCGTTGGCCTGGGTCATGCGTTCAGCGATCTGGTCCCGCAGGGCCTCAAACCGCCGCCCGCGGCCGATTTGGTTCAGCCGCCACTGCTTATAGTCCTGTTCTGTCCACTCTTTCCCATTCTGGATGGTTCCGATGAGCTTTTTCATCTCCTCATCACGCTTGCGAAAGGATTCAAAATAGGTGCGGATCGTGTCATTCAGGCTGTCCCTGGCTTCCCGGTACACTTTCGCTATCCGACGTTCCAGTTTCTCCAGTTCCTTGTCCGTCATCTTGTGCCCCTGATCCGCTGGCATCGTCCGTCACCTCCACCGCGCCTAACCGCTCCATGTTCTCCGCGTCTTTTCGCTCCAGGATATCGTCCACTTCCTCGGGAGTCAGCCAGGAGAGGTGGCGCAGGATGGCTTCGTCATCCAGATATGTAGCAGCGCTGAGAACCATCTGAGTTTCCTCCAACTGGTTTGCGATGCGGTTCCACTGGAAGGATGGAGTATCATCAATTCCCAGCAGCTCCAGCAGCTTTCCGATAAAGTCCCGGATGCAATACTCAAAGTCGCCGCATTTGTCATCCTGACTCTGGTATCCCATGCGGATGGCCGTGGCCGTCAGGTTGCCAGACATGATCTTGTCCATATCCACCAACTGGAAGTCCTCGTACAGGTCGCTCCTAAGCCGTGTCAACATAGCTTCCCGGGCCTGGTATGGCACATCCAATGTGTGGGCTTCTGCCCCGCCTCCATCATCACTGTCCACCGTTGCGGCCCGCAGTGTGCGCATACGGTCGAGAAAACGGGCAATGTCTACGTCATTCATCCCGCCGGAATTTTTCAGCACCCAGTAGATTCCAGAGTTATCGTCAATCTCATTGGCAAGGCCGGATTTCACGAAGTCGTAGCAATCAATGCTCTCCCGTATACCAACCAGTTCGCTTTGCCGCAGGTCGTTGGCGTACATGGGGATAATCGGGAACCCCGGATAGTTGTCCCCGCCCTCCACGGTCTCCCCATCAACTTCGGAGCGCCGGACAGTCTGCCGGTACGGTCGTTTGTCCTGGCTGACCTTGATATCTTCGCCTTTTTTTTGGATGTACTCTGTGTATCCGTCCAGCTCGTACAAGGTGTATCGCTTGGTTTGCGTTTCTTCCAGGCTCCAATAGCGGATACCGGCTTTTAAGAACCCGTCATCCGCATCATAGAGAGGAACAAACCCCGGATCGTTCGGAGTATCAGAAAAGCTGAACACCTCCAAATGGTCATTGTTCCAGAAGCCAAATGCCACCTTGTCCACCATTGCCTTTTTGGCGAGCTGGGAAAGCCTGCTGTCAAATGTGTCTCCCAACCTCTCCTTTGTGCTCTCTTGCTCAAAGGTGACACCGTTGGACAACACGTACTGCACTTGCTGGATGACAAACCGCCGGAAAAACAGAGTTTTCAGCTTATAGTTGGCAGAAAACAGGTCGGGATACGCTTGTCCGTTAGCGTTGTACAGAAATTTCTGGAACTTTTCAATGGTCAAATTTCGTTTGGCGTAGTACGCTTCCGCCGCTGCGGCAATTTTATAGTCATCGCTGGAAGTGTGGTCATTGACCGCCCCCCGCACAAACTCCATGCGGTCTTTTTCGTTTTCTCCAACAGCTAACAAATCCTGATAAGTTCTGATGGCTCATCACCTCCTAGCATACAAAGGAATGTACTGTTCTTTCCCAGCCTTGTGCCTCAAAATGGTGTGGCAAAAATACCGTATATCATCCATCGCGTGGTCGTTTTCCTTCACCGGCGTGTCAACCGTTTTTGTCTCGTCCCACCGGTAGAGGCCAAACTCCCGGATAGCGTCCTTGCAGCATCTATGGATTTTCACTGTGCCGTCTTGCAACATTCTGGCGGTTGTGAGAATGCCGGGAATCACATCATTTACAGCCTTTTTGACCTTGAACCTCCCATGCCTGCGAATCACCTCGATAAATGACGCCGCTGAAGGGTCAACTATAACGGATTTGATGGACAAATCACCAGCCAGCTTTTCCAACTCTGTGTAATATTCCTCATCGGTTTTGTTTGAGCGGTTTTCCCTGCCTGAGTAGTAGTATTCCCGCATCCTGGTGGCCGTCTTTCCATCCCAGCACCACAGCCCGGCGGAAAACGGGTTTAAAGTGCCGTAGTCGCAGGAAATGTAATACTCCCCCTTTGCGGGGAAATCATCCGTGATGTTGTCCTCCCCAAATCGGTAAATAAGGCCATCCGCCTGGCACCACAGCCCCAGAATATAGCGGTCATAGTATACTGTCCCAGCATACTCCTTTTTTAATTCTTCCACGATATGTTTCGGGAGAACCCCATCGTCTATCACATAGGACTGCTGGTAAATGTCCGCGTCGCTGTCCAGGAACTTCTTAAACCAGTGCTCTGGTCCGGCGGGGTTGCAGGTGCCGTCAAAGTGGGAGTGCTCACACCGCAAGCGGCTTTTCAGCATCTGGAACACTTCCTCGTTCCAGGTGGTCACCTCATCGCCGTACACATACTCAAATGTAGCACCCTGAATGCGGGAGACGTGCTTTTTGTTGTCCGCCCCCAGGGCATAGACCTTCTTGCCGAAAAGCTCTACAGTGTTGTCACTGCGGATCATCCCCACGTTCCCGGGCCACCATTGGCGCATCGGCTCCAGG
This sequence comes from uncultured Clostridia bacterium, assembly GCA_944391975.1. Classification (GTDB taxonomy): domain Bacteria; phylum Bacillota; class Clostridia; order TANB77; family CAG-508; genus Scatovivens. The sequence continues at coordinate 765 of CALXVK010000132.1, read as the reverse complement.
ATGTTCCGCTCCAGCGTTCCCCGGGTATTCCCCAAAAGCACCAAGAGCCCTTCGCCCCTGGCAGCTACAACCCTCTTGGGGATAACAGTGGTAAAATCTACGAAAGACTTCCCGCTGCCTGTGGCACCGGTCTTTACGTTCCACCGATGGTCACAGTTTCTCAGGAAATCAAGTTGCTTTTCAGTCAATGGCACTGTCTATCCCCTCCAGCAGCGCTTTGGCTTTCTTCAAGGCGTCTGCATCCCCGGGCGCTTCCGGCTTGTCCCTCCACTTATCGGGCCGCCGGTTTTTCAGCCAAAAGATGATGGCCGTGACATTGCCTGACAGTGCTTCCTTGACCAAGGCGTTTTCCACCTCATAGTCCACGACCTCTTTCCCTTTTTTTAGGGCCTCGGAAATCTCCTCAAACTTTGCTTTCCAATCGTAAAGCGTGCCAGTCGCAATCCCCATATTGTTTGCTATTTGCTCATCAGTTAAACCATCCCTGGCCCATCCTTCCAGACGAATGAGCCCTTCTGGCTCCAACCAGCGCTGATACTTGCCTTTTGCCACAATGGGCTCACCACCTTTCCCACCTTTGGCCTCGCGCGGCCATTGGGAGATATAAAGTCGAGACCGGACATTGACTCGGATTATCCGGCCCCATTCTGCCGAGTATTGTACATAAGAGGGTTGTTACCCTGTTAAGAGCCCAGTGGTGGAGTTGCACCACCTGTTCTCGTCCGGGCAGATATGCCCCTCTTCGGGGCATGTCACAGGGGTTTA
>CALXVK010000131.1 GCA_944391975.1 uncultured Clostridia bacterium | reverse complement strand
ATTATAGATTTAGGTCCAGAAGGTGGAGATAATGGCGGACAGGTTATAGCAGTAGGAACTCCAGAGCAAATTTGTAAAAATGAGCAATCTTATACTGGAAAATTTTTGAAAAAATATCTAGAAAATTAATATATTTAATATATAATAGTAATATACAATTTAGATAATGCAAAAATCATTATTCTAAAAAAGGAGAAAACTTATGAAAAGTATAGTAAAGTTTGACAAAGAAAAAGACAAATTAAACAAATTAGATCTAATTATTTTATTTACTTTTTTTGTACTAGCTTTAATGTGGTCTATATTTGTACCAACAGAGTATGCACCAGATGAAAGTATGAGATATGTACTTCCAAAGTATATTTTTGAACATGGTGAGCTACCACTTCCAGATTCAGAAGAGGTAATACATCCTTTTTACAATGCTTCTTATGCTTATTATCCTCTTCTTTTAGGCTCAATTATAAGTAGTGCTTTTATGAAAATAGCGGCTTTTTTAGGAGCAGGAGAAACAGGACTCTTAATTGCTGCAAGACTTACAAGTGTAATTTCTGGTACTGTATTTGTATATTTTTTAATTAGAATTTCAAAAAGATTATTTTCTAGTAAAGCAGTAAGATATTTTGCTATAATTTTAGGTGCTTTTATGCCGCAATTTGTGTTTTTGTCTAGCTATGTAAACAATGATGCTTTAGCCTTAGCTGCTTCAAGTATGATTGTTTTTGCTTGGGTACATTCACTATCAAGTGGCTGGAATTTTAAAAATTCATTATTATTAGCCTTGCGGAATTATAATATGCACTTTATCTTATTATAATGCTTATGCTTGGATTTTGATGAGTATAATTTTATTTGTGTGTAGCTTTATTTCAAAAAGAAATGCTAATACAGAAGAAATAAAAATAAATGAAAAAGATGCAGCTAAGAAAAAATATAAAGCTGAAAAAGAATATGAAATTCCAAATAAAAAAGATAAGAAAAAGCAAGAATTTAAAATAGTTTTTGATTATAAAAATATGCTTAAATATGGAATCTTTATAGGCATAATAGTATTAATAGGAATATCATTTTTCTTTATAAGAAGTTTTATATTAAACAATGGGGATTTTTTAGGTATGAAGTCTTTTATGCAAGCTTGCGAAGAAGGAGCTATTGATTTCCTAAAACCAAGTCTAAGAGATACACCTAAAAACAATAATATGAGCTATATAGAAATGCTTAAATCAACCAAATGGTTAGAAACTACTTGGTTTGATGCAACATATAGAAGCTTTATTTGCGTATTAGGTTTAATGCAATATCCAATAGCTACACAAGTATATACTTTTTATGGATATTTATTTGTAATAGGAATGCTAGGTATGTTATTTGCATTTTTCTTTAAGAATAAGAAAAATACCAGATTAAAGATTTTCTATATTTGTTTATTAATATCTGCAATAATAACTCTAATGTTAAGTATACAATATAGCTATGCTACTGATTATCAAGCACAAGGTAGATATATTTATCCAATGTGGATATCTATTATCATATTTGTTTCTACAGGGCTAAATACAATAATAGAATTTATTAATAAATTTATAAAAAATGAAAAAATGCAAAAGATAATTGAAATATTAATATGTACAATACTTATATTAGTAATTTTATATATAATGCTTGTAATTGCAAATGAACTAATGATTACAACTATTAAACTGTAAAATTTAAAGAACAAAAATAAAAATATGAACAATAAAACAGAAAACTAAAAATATATTAATTTATATATTTAAAATTGTTTAAAGCAAAGGAAGAAAAAGATGGGGTTAATAGAAAGTATATCTAACAAAGGAAATGTTAGAGGGATAACTTTAAATAATCAACTTATAGATTTATTTGATTTTATAGATACAGCGAAAAGTAGAGAAGAAGCTTCTAATAGTATAAATAAATATTTGCATGATATATTACAAGCAAATAAATTATCCAAAGAAATGGATAGACAACGATTAAATAGACAACAAAGAATAAAAAAAGTTGTACAAGAAAAAGTAGAAAATATAGAGAATAAAGAAGAGTTTCTTAAATTTCTATTAGAAAATGCAATGGAGATAAATGCAAATTGGGAATCAAGAGAAAATTTAGAAAGTTTTCTTGAAGGCAAGGAAATAGATAGCTCGTACATAGATGCAATTTTGAGTATGAAGAAGTATTTTACTTATCAAAATCATGGAATATTAACCTGTTTAGTAGATGAAAATGGCAAAACAATTAACCCCGATGAAAAAAATATAAATGTAGATAGAGAAAAGACTTATCAAAAAGTAGAAGCTCTTTATGAATATATTACAGGGAAACTAGAAAATGGTGAAAATAGATTTAATAGAATAACACTTGACGGGCAAGGAAAATTTGGTACAGTAGCAGGTGGATTAGATAACAAAGATGAAGCAGAAGCAGAGCCAAAAGATTATAATTTATATAAATTAAGAAAAGGTTATGAATTTGCTAAAAAACATGGAATGGATGTACGAATAAATACACTTGTATTTTTTAAAGATTTTCCAGATAGACTAGTAGGAGAAAGTGCAGATGCTTTTAAAACAGCCTTATTAAATTATGGTAAAGCAGTAGCAACAATTGTAAATGAGTATAATCAAAAAGGCGTTCCATCAACTATAGATATATTCAACGAATTTGTAGATTATAATGAACCATTTTTAGAGAGAACAAATAATTGGATGTCAAAATTAAGTATTGAAGATTTATGCGAAATTGCATTAGAAATAGAGAAAGAAATGCCAGAGGCCGATTTTGGATACAATGATTGGAATTTTGAAAATCCAGAAAAAAGAAAAAGCATATTCGAAGTTCTAGGGAAGATAAAAAAATTCGAAAAGAGAAATAATTGTA
>CALXVK010000130.1 GCA_944391975.1 uncultured Clostridia bacterium | reverse complement strand
TTTTGTATGTGCAAAGAATAATTTAAAGAGTAATTTAAATTATAATAATGCTAGATAGTTATAATTTAAGTTATTATAAATTTCATGCATATACCTCCAAGTAATATATAATTATTTGATTAACTGTAGACAGATTTTTCTAGCAAATCTGTTTAAAAGAAAGGAAGAAAATATGTTAGTAGAAGCAACAAACAAATATGAGGAATTAAAATTGAAAGATAAGGAACTTAATAGGATTCCAAAAGCTGGAGAAAAATTTGAAGTAACAGAAGAAAGATTTGAAGTTTTATCAAAGAGCAATAAATATAATACTGCTTTTGTAAAAAAAGTTGAAGAAATAGAAACAGCTAAAAAAGAAATTAAAGCAGAAACAGCAGTGAAGAAAACGAAAAAGAAAAGTAAATAATGACATATAGAGATAATCCAGAAATTGAAAAAAAATATAAAAGTAAAAGATGGAAAAAATTGAGAAAACAAAAGATATTATTAAATCCACTCTGTGAAAGATGTTACAAGAAAGGCATAATAGAAGCAGCTTACTTTGTACATCATAAAGAATGGATTAACAATGAAAACTATAAAGATGATAATGTTTTCTTTAATATAGATAATACAGAAAGTCTTTGTAAGACATGTCACAATAAAGAACATTTTAGTAGTAAAGAGGAATATTATTTTGATGAGAATGGAGATTTGATAAAGAATGAGTGATGAAGAAGTATATAAAAAAGCAAGAGCAAGAGTGCAAAGCAAGATATCAGGAAGATGTGTTACAGATAATGAAATAATAGTAGAACTAGAAAGAGAGATAGAATACTATAGAAGTAGAATAAGAGAATTTATGAACAAAGACACAGAGAAAAGTAATAGTATAAATATAAAGTTACATTTAGAAACAGATGAGGCTATGCAGAAATTAGAAGAAGTAAGTAAATTATTAGAAAAAATAAATAATAAACCATTAGTGGCATTAGGAATAGACAATGGACAAGCAAAAGATTATATAACAGTAGCTTATTATAATGATGAAGGTAATCTTGTAAAAGAAGAAACAACACAGTACAAATAAGTAATGAAACAATAGTTCCATTAAGAAGTATAAATATAAAGAATAATGATGGTTATGGTGTTGTACTGTTAAGTGATTTGCAAGATTAGCCCCCCATAAGCCTTCTCAGGGGCGCTCTATGGGAGAACGGTGAGTGGGCATTCGAAAAATACACAAGTAATCTCACGTGAGGGGTGTAGTATAAGGAGATGAGACATGGAATATATAAATTGTGAAATTCGTGAAAAAGAAGATCAAGAGTTGATTATCAAAAAAAATAAAGCAATAAAAAAAGAATCTAATAGATTAAAAAAATTATTTAAAGAGTTACCAGAAAATAAGAAAAAAATATCAGAAAAATTAATTGATAATGCAGCTTTTATGTCTGTGTCTCTAGAAGAACTAAAAAAGGATATAATACTATATGGAGTAAAAGAAACATATGTAAATGGAAAGAATCAATATGGTTTTAAAGAATCAATTGAAAGTAAAACCTATAATATAACTATAAAAAATTATATGGCAATTATAAAACAATTAAATGATATGTTACCAGAAGAGAAAAAAATTAATGAGGATGATGAATTTGATAGATTCAATGATTTAGCATGATTACGTACATAGAAAATTATTATCAATTTCTTTTAGATAATCCAATTAAAGCTTCAAAAAAAGTTTTAACGGTATATAAGAAACTTGTGCAAGATTTATACAATCCAAAACAAGTTTCTTTTTTTAATGAAATAACAGAGGAAGAAGAAACACATACATATATATTTGATATTAATAAAGCAAATAGACCAATAAATTTTATTGAAAAATTTTGCAAACATTCTAAAGGAAAATGGGCTGGAAAACCTGTTATATTAGAATTATGGCAAAAAGCATTTATACAAGGCTTATATGGTTTTGTAGATAAAGAAACTGGTTTAAGAAAATATAAAAAAGGAGTTTTATTTGTAGGAAGAAAGAATGGAAAGTCCACTTTAGATGCAGGTTTAGGAACTTATATGCTTACTTCAGCAGGAGAAGGTGGAGCAGAGATTTATTCTGTTGCTACTAAGAAGGATCAGGCAAAAGTTGTTTGGGAAGAAGCAAAAAGAATGATAAAGAAAAGTCCAGTACTAGCAAAAAGAATAAGGACACTAGTAAATGGACTTTTCTATGATGCAACTGAAAGCTTTTTTAAAGCACTAGCTAGTGATTCTAATTCTTTAGATGGATTAAATGCTTTTTTTGTAATTGGTGATGAAGTTCATGCTTGGAAGGATAAAAATTTACTAGATGTTATGTATGATTCTATGTCTGCAAGAGAAGAACCACTTTTTTTAGAAACTTCAACAATGGGACAGATTCGAGAAAATGTATTTGATAATGAATATGAATATTGTTCTGATATTATAAATGGATATGAAGGGAAAAATGAAAAAGTAGATGAAACAATATTGCCAGTTATTTATGAATTAAATGATCCAAATGATTGGCAAAATGAATTAGCATGGTATCAGGCAAATCCAGGCTTAGGAACAATAAAAAATATTAAAGATTTAAGAGACAAAGTAAATAGAGCAAAAAATAACCCTCGTGAACTAACTAATTTATTATGTAAAGATTTTAATATTAGACAAAATGATCAAGACAGATGGCTAACTTTCGACATTGCCAATAATGAAGAAACATATAACATAGATGATTTATTCGATACTTATGCAATTGGAGGAGTTGACTTATCAAGTACTACAGATTTGACGTGCGCAACATTGTTAATTATAAAACATAACAAAAAATATGTAATACAGCAATATTTTATTCCAAGTGAAAGATTGGAATTTAAAATAAAAGATGACAAAATCCCATATGATAAGTGGGAAAAAAGAGGTTTA
>CALXVK010000129.1 GCA_944391975.1 uncultured Clostridia bacterium | reverse complement strand
GCAATAGCAAAATTAAAAATATACAATTCAAAATTTTTGATAAGAATAAAAATAAAGCATTATATGACAACGAAGAATTAAAAGCATTTACAGAAAATAGTTTCTTGGAAATTATTAGAAAAATAGGTTTAAATGTTGTAATGATAGCTCATCAGAAAGAAACTTTATCTAGTCAAGAACCAAGAAAACACGATGTAAAAAGTTTAGGTGAAGAACTTTTTGGAGAACTTATTTTTTTAGACTATTTTGAGACTTTTGAATTCAGAAATAAAAGAAACGAAATTTTTAATAAATATTATATTGAAAAGCAAAAAGAAAACTTGAAGACAGAGAATATTAGATTTATAACAGGTAGTGATTGTCATGACTGGGAAAATTATCCTAAAGATAGTGAGGATTTCCATTTTACATATTTAAAATGTTTGCCAACATTTAGAGGGGTAGCCATGGCTATCACTAATACAAAAAGAATAAATTATGTCAATAGTTTCTTTTCTGGAGATTTAAAGAATATTGATTCAATAGATATTGATGTTGGAAGCGATAAATACCATATTCCATTATCAAAAGGTATAAATGTTATTATTGGAGATAATTCAATAGGCAAGTCGTTGCTAATCCATAAACTGACCGAATACAGATATTTAAACGATTCGAGACTTGTTAAAAGTTACGAAAAATATTTAAAGGATAATAAAATAGAAGTAAAAAGTGTTATTGGAGAAGATTTGGTTTATAGATTTGATAAACAAGGTAATATTCGGAAAATGTTTGAAGGTACCACATTTAATGCAAATGTTTTTTTAAAAGATTATTTTCCCCTAATGCCAAATTTTACTTCTGAAATGTCAATAACAAAAAAAGAAATAAATAGATATATAGAAATTATTATAAACAGACATAAACTTTTAAAAAGTAGAAAACAAATAATTGACTTACCATTTAAATTTTTTTCTGGAGAAGCTAAATCATTAAATATAGAAAATATAACAAAAAATTATAATCAAAAATTAGAAAAATTAGAACAAGTTATTGAACTAATTAAAACAATTATTTCTAATTTAAAAGATTTATTAAAACTAAATGATGTAGAATTGGAAGATAAAGAAGGTATAGATAAAGATATTATTAAATATAATACAATTTTGAAAAAATACCAAGGAAAGAAAGAAGATATTGATTTTGAAAGTAAGAAAATTAATATAATTAATAATAAATTAACCGAATTAAACAAAGAATTGGTCAAAACTAAAACGGATGAAACAAAAGCAATACAAGCATATGAAAATATGAAAAACTCATTCATAAGTAATATTATAGATTTATATCAAAGTGAAAAGAAAACTATAGAATATAATGCTAATATACCAACACTAACTTTACAACCAAACACTAATGTTATTGGAAAATATAGATTTGTCACTAAATCTCAGATTGATGAAATAAGCAATGATTACATTGAGAATTTGATTAATAAGGCATTAGGGAAAAAGTTTAAAAATATCAATGAACTATCAGAAGAAAATATACCAGAACGATTTAAAGATAAGGAAAAAAATGAGTCTTTTGAAGAATTAATGGTAAAAGTGAAAAGAGAACTTTACGATCAAATCGAAAAAAATTTTAAAGAAAAACAAATAATTAACAATTCAGATGATCAGGATGTAACTAGACAGTTATCTTCTGGTTTCACTTCAAAAATATATTTTGAAATTTTATCATGGCAGACATCTAAGGGCGGTTTATATATTATCGATCAACCAGAAGATGATGTTTCACAAACATCAATTAAAAATAATCTATTACGAAATTTTTATGATATGAGTCAAAACAGGCAGATAATAATGATTACTCATAACCCACAATTTATTGTCAATTTAGATGTAGATAATGTTATTTTTTTATCGAAGAATGAAACAGATAATATAGTTATTCAAAACGGTGCCCTTGAATATATGGATGAAAAATGCGACATTCTTAAGATAGTAGCTGATAATATAGATGGTGGAATTAATTCAATTAATGAAAGGTGGAAGAGATATGAAAAAAACATTTAAATATACAATAGATAATGATAAGTATATTATTAATGATGAAAATGGGAAAAATATATTGAACATCCCAAAAAACAATTTAGTATTAAATGGAAATGATTTCTATGAAGGATTATTTAAGGACTATAAAAAAGGTGATGAGATAGAGATAATTAAAGAAAATGAGAATATAGAAGACAAATTATATCATTCGATATTTGAAGTTTTAACAAAATTAATTAATAATATAGAATTAGAAATTAATAAAGTGGATTAATTATGAAAAAATTAATTTTTGATTTTATTATTTCACCTCTATCTGTTTTTGAAAATCCATTTTATAATTATATTATAATAACTATTATTGGATTGTTAGCATTCTACGTTGCGTGGAATATTGTTAGAAATTTAGGAATTAGAGGAGAATTCGGATCTTTATTACATTGGGCAATTAGAACTATTGCCTTTGTATCTATTTGGTTTTTGTGTTGCACGGTTATCAATATGGTTTTATTTATAATTGCTCAATGGACTTATATATTAATCATAATTATATTATTATTGACATTATTTATATTAAAAAAATATTCTAAAAAGCATCCCAACTCTATATTAAATAAGAAGATTTATAAATAACTTGCAATCTCCTTCAAACAGAGCTAACATACAACACAAGGAATCGATTTTTATCTAGTTATTTTAGAAGATGACCTTCATCGCCCTATAATATAGAAAACGAAACTATAGTAATATGAAATAGATTTGATTAAGAATTAAAATGTTCTAAATCA
>CALXVK010000128.1 GCA_944391975.1 uncultured Clostridia bacterium | reverse complement strand
TTCTGAAGATGAAAAAAGAACCGTCCTATAACCGCACGGTCTATAAGTCATGTCTGGATGGATACAAAGAACAGATCGTTAAATGGCGGTGTGAGCCGTACAGGTTCAATGGCACAAGGATCTTTAAAGAGCTCCAAAAAACAGGCTACACGGGGAGCATCGGGCCGGTTTACCGGTTCCTGCAGCAGGTAGACGAGGATGTCGGCCGGATCAGTTCCAGGGCTACCGTCAGGGTCGAAACCCCGCCCGGCGACCAGGCACAGTTCGACTGGTCTGAGTATTCCATAGTCGTTGGGAACAGGGAGCGCAGGGTTTACTGCTTCGCGATGATCCTTGCCGCCTCACGCAAGAAAGCAGTCTGCTTCTCCCTGAAGGTGGATGCGGCCGCGGTCTATGAGGCGATCCAGGAACTGTTTGAAGATCTTGGCGGGGTAACGCTGGAACTGCTGATCGATAACCCAAAAGCCCTGGTGTCCGTGAACAATCCCAAAAGCGAGGATGAGGTCAGATATAACCCGCAGGCGTTAATGCTGGCGAAACATCTCGGGACGGAGCTGAATGCATGCCCGTGTTACTGGCCCAGAAAAAAGGGGAAGATAGAAGCGCCATTCCACTACATTGAGGAACAGTTCATAAAGGGAAACACATTTGCGACCATGGAGGAACTGAACCGGCGCGGCAAGGAGTTTGTGGACAGGTGGTGTGATGAAGTGCATGGAACCACAAAGCGGATCCCAAACCAGCACTATCTGCTGGAAGAAAAAGAAGCGTTATTACCCCTTCCCCGGACGCATTACAGGATCCAACAGCTTCAGAAGCGGATCATCAGCCCGGACAGTTACATCAGCATTGGAGGAAGCAGGTACAGTGTACCTGTAAGATATGTTGGCAAAACGCTTCAATTCCGGATAACCTATGGATTCCGGATCGAGCTGTATGAAATGCGGGAAAACCCTGTGCTTACCCTGGAAATTTCCAATGAAAGGCATACTGTAAGGACGGATCCTGTCCATTATGAGGAGATAACAAAACCGGTCAGCACATCAATCCCCCAGATCCGGAGGGATTTCAGCGCCCGTTTCACAAATGGACAACGCTATCTTGATGCTGCCGCAAGGAAGTTCGACCAGCCTACGCACCATGCAAGGAAGATCATGCTTCTGGCGGACCTGTATGACGATGTGACTCTCGACCGTTTTATCGGATACTGTGTTGACCATGACAAGATGGATATCCGGTCTTTTAAAGGGATCCTCCGGGATTATAATGCAGGAAAACTTTCCCTTTCGGGGACCGGGGAAGAAAGTGTAGAAAGCGGTATGCCCTGCCGGGAAGAGGATCCTGAATTAACGCGTGACTGCAGCTATTATGAGGTGAACGCAATGAAGGAGGCACGCAGGTGAAACAACAGGCTTACCTGACAGATACAGAATACATAGAAGCCATGATGAAGCGTTTTAAGCTGGTAGATATGCGGAAGCAGTACAGGGATCTGGTCCTGGAAGCGGAATCCTCCTGCATGGGATATGAAGCATTCCTTAAGCGTCTTCTCTCTGTTGAGGAAGAGGGCAAACGCAGCCGCCGGACAGATAAGCTGCGCAGGAGGGCATGCTTCGAAACGGAAAAACGGCTGGAGGACATTGATTACAGTTTTAACCGGACTTTGGACAGGGATAAGATCATGGAGCTGGGCAGGCTGGGATTTCTGGAAGCCAATGAAAACGTGATCATCATCGGCCCGCCTGGCGTTGGAAAAAGCATGATCGCAACAGGGATCGGCATGAAAGCGGTTGATGCAGGATATAAAGTTCTTTTTGTCAACGCAAAGGACCTTGTGGAACGCCTGTACGAAAAGGCACGGGAAGGGATGCTGCGGGAGACATTGGGGGAACTGGACAGGATCCCTCTGCTGATCGTAGACGAGCTTTCATATGTAAAGATGGACAGGGAAAGAGAGAGCCTCTTCTTTCAGGTGATCCGCCAACGGTACGAAAAGAACTCCCTCATCATTACGACCAACCTGCCGATGGGCAGATGGGACGAGCTGTTTACCGGCACGCTTGCCGCCACGGCGATCCTGGACCGCCTGGTGCATCACTGCCACGTCCTGAGTATAACAGGGGACAGCTACCGTGTCAAAGGGCCAGACCAGAGTGTTAAATGAAAGGTATATTGAAATGAGGAAAGAAAAAAAGCGCTTTTTAGAGAGTGAACTGAGAGAATACGAAAGAGTAACGGCGATGACGGAAGAAGAGCGGACTGTTCTGCGTGAATGGGTCCGGGAAGGCCACAGTGTGCATGAAAACGGTGCAATGGCCGTACATGAAGGCGGCAGGCCCGTGGATTTCCTGGACGTTTACCGGGAAGAAGAACAGATCCGCAGGGCCCTCGCATCCATGTCTTATGAAGAAGGCAGCAGATACCTTCTGGAAGGGTATGGCATTGTCCGGGATGGGAAAAAGGCCCCTGCTCCTCTGACATATGAAGAATTGAAAGAGAAAGCCCGCCGCCTGTACAGGACATGTGTGCTGTACTGGGAAGTCCTGGTGGCCAATGATCTGAGGGATGAAGCTTATGAGTATTTACAGGAACATATCGATGAAGAACTGCCCTTCGAGTCTTTCGAGTGGGATATCGCAGAGTAAAGGGGAACCGAATGGGAAAAACAGTCATTAAAGAGGAGTCCTTTCCGGAGATCGTCAGTCGTTATAATACCGGAGGAAAAACAGAAGCTTACGCATTCCTCCGAAGTGAGTACCATATCAAGCATCCTTACTTTCTGATAAAACGGATCCGGGAGTGTGGGAAATACACATATGATCCGGAAACAGATCGTTTTAAGATACCTGAAACCAGTGAAGCGGAGGGCGTGTTTATGGATTTAGATGAATTATGTGCTGCTCCGGCTGTCAGGGTGCCATCGGGAACGGAAGAAGCCAACAGAAGCAGGCCAGCAGAACTGGAAAAGTTGGTACATGAACTGATCAGTGACCGGCTGCTGATGCTGAGCCGGTACATTACTCTGGATTCAGCGTCCAGGACGATCCTGATTGACAGGACTTCATTGGAGACGGACGGATATCAGATCGTAAGCCATTAACAGGGTGGGTCAATTCACAGTGTAAAGATCAGGATTAACGAACAGAATTGACCCGCATTAGCAACCAGCTATAACGGGTACTAAGGCGGGTCAATTTTAAACGTAAAAGTGGGTCAATTCTACGGCTCTTCCGCATTTATTAGTATTTAGCCATTCCCATATAACTTCAAAAGAGGTATAATATAACAGACCTATACTGA
>CALXVK010000127.1 GCA_944391975.1 uncultured Clostridia bacterium | reverse complement strand
TGTGCTCTTCCGATCTATTCATAGACAGATTTCTGTCTCCTAATTGCATTTTATTTACCTCTTTAAGGAACTTGTTCAATCCTCCATTTCTAGCCATGTAAACTACCTCTTCTATAGCCTATTTAGAAGTCATATTTCCGAGATTGTTTATTGACTAGTAATTTGTTCCAGCATTAGTAAGACCTCCACCAATGAATCCTCCAACTAATGACATACTATAACGGTTTGCAAGGTCACTTACATTAAATTCCCCCGTATCAAAATTATATCCAAAAGAATCTAATCTAGTATCTTCTCCTTGTAACCATTTCACTACATCATAGCATCCCTTAGAGAAATCAGCAAGTAATTCTTCTGACACTTCTTCTACTCCTTCTCCAGCCCCTGCTGCTAATGAAGCTGTGAGTGCCCTACTACCAGTGGCGTATTCTGCTCTAGCAATATCTCTTCCAAGGTTGAAGATTTTCTTCACATATTGCTTCTTTCCTTCTTTCGGAACATTTTTCAAAGTAGTTCCAAATTGTCTATATAGGGCTTGTGTGTCCTAATTGATGTTTGCTAAGGCTTTTGCAATTGCTTGCGATTTATATCTTCCGGCTCTCAATTCAGGAAGTATCCATTCTCCAAGTCCAGTATTTAATAGGGCATATTCACCCGCAGCATAACCAAGAGTTAAGAGAGTAGCGTCTAAGTCAGATGCTCCAGCCTACTTAGCTTCTCCATAAGTATCACCAACAGTGATTGCTGTCATGTATCCTTTGCTCATTACTTCTCCTAGCTTCTAATATCCTTTCATAAAGGAATCTAGCTCAGCCTGAGCCTTTAGAGTTGACATTGTTCTAAGTTCATCAACTGATAGTTGCAACCCTTCTTTAGTCTTACCCAACTTACTTAAGTCTCCAACTCTAGTTTCAAATAGCTTTTGCTATCCTTTCTATAATTCTGCTAGTTTAGCAGCCATACTCTCCTTAGAGTATATATTAGTTCCACTTAAGGCATAGGGAATCTTTTCAAAGACGAAACGTTGTTCCTTTAATTGTCCTGCAACATCACCTATCAAGTTTATAAAGTTTTCCCAACACCAGGTGTTTTCCTAAGCATATTCGGTCTAAGCCCCCTGTCTACTAACTGACTTAGACCATCCTTCTATTTCTGATAAAGTAGGGTTATCGCTACCTGCTATCATTTTTCCAAGTGTAGCTCCAAGACCAGCTAACTGAGTAGCAATACTTAGTCCAGCAATCCAAGGACCTACATATGGAATAAACATCGTCCCAACTAAGGCCAAGTTCTTAAGGATAGAACCTCCGACGCTCTTCTGATTAATATCATCAGAATCAAAGAAGTCATATCTATTCCAAAAAGATCCGTCAGTAGTTAAAACGTTCATTTTATTTAAGACTCTTCTACCATATATGTCCCTTCCGTCTAGTTTTTCATAGTAGAAGTTTCCATTCTAGTCTAGCTTTAAATCTCCCTTCTTATGCTCTACGATTTGCCCTGATACTAAGTCCGTATGAGTACCATCTTCATCATATTGTGCCAAAACTAATGTATCAAAGAAATGCTCAGCAAAACTGTCGTTTGGAGAATCTCCCCACTAAGCATTCTCAAGATTATCTCCAGCTGTACTCGGATTAAGTAGTACTTTGTTGGCTTGAGCTAATTCGTCAACAGACTTAGTTCTTTCACCAACCTTTCCTAACTCAAACACACTAGAGGTCTGTTTATATGGATTTGATACTATTACCTATTGATAGTCAGGACCTGTTCTTCTCTAATCAGCAGGAGCGAATATGTCATCTCTATGATATGTTACTTGCTCCTGCATTGCCTTATCATAGTTGGCTGATGATAGAAGGTTATAGTACATCTAAGCATTATTGTACAGTTGATCAAACTAATTTTTATCAAACTGTCCATATTGATCCTTTAGGGCTTCCTACACCTTTTCACTAGACTCATATTCTGAACGGCCTAGTAACTAAGTATTGTCAGTAGTTAGCCCTCCGGCTACGAATGTATCGAAAGATGCATCTGGATTTCGTAGCATATTCATAAATAGATCATATTCCTTTTCCTGCATATTATTTCTTTTCTTTCGTTAACATTTTAGAAGCATTTAATGCTGCCTCTCTATTTATAATATCATTTAACTGGTCAGTTTTTATTCCACTATTGGCAGAAGCCGCTACATAGCTAACATTTACTGGAACCCATACTGTTCCTCTATAGAAATGGTCAACACCATTCCACAAGAAGTTATTTGTGTCATAGTTTTCTTCCTTAGTAACCTATAATAGGTTATCAACTACTGCATCATCGTTGATAGGTTGTAATAATTCATTACTATCAAACTAATCCATTCCAAGAGCGTTATTGCTAGCGGAAGCATTAATTACTCCAAATCTTGTCCAATTATTAGTAGGAGTTCCATCTGGGTTATAAGCAGGTTCCAGTCCATGCTTGGCATATATATCATTTATAGCTTTATAGTTAGCAG
>CALXVK010000126.1 GCA_944391975.1 uncultured Clostridia bacterium | reverse complement strand
ATAGAACAAATATTAGAAGATATATATAAAGCAGATAATACATGGAAAATATCACTATTAAGGTATTTTAATCCTGTTGGAGCACATGAATCAGGATTATTGGGAGAAAATCCAAATGGAATACCTAATAATTTGATGCCATATATACAAAAAGTTGCAATAGGAGAATTAAAAGAATTAACCATATTTGGAAATGATTATAATACACCAGATGGAACTTGTAGAAGAGATTATTTACATGTAGTAGATTTAGCAATAGGACATATAAAAGCTTTAGAAAAGCTAGACAAATCTGATAATGGAGTTTATGTATATAATTTGGGTACAGGAAAGCCTGTTAGTGTATTAGAACTTGTAACTACATTTATGAAAGTAAATAATATAGATGTGCCTTATAAATTTGGAGCAAGGCGTGCAGGAGATTTAGATGAATTTTATGCTGATCCAACCAAAGCTGAAAACGAATTAGGTTGGAAAGCAACAAGAACTGTTGAAGATATGTGTAGAGATTCTTGGAATTATATTCAGAAAAATAAATAATATAGATTACTTATGGCTTATTTTTTAGGAGGGGCAGAATAATTAATGAATACAAAAATAAATATACTAAGAGCAATATTAATAATTTTGCTTATATTGGTATTTATGGCAATATTTGACTTCTCTAGTCAAAATGGAGAGGAATCTGGAAGTTTGAGTAGGGAAGTTACCAATATGGTAACAAAAGATATAAAATCAATACAAGAATTAGAGGAAAACAAAAAAGAAGAGGTTTTAGGTGAAATAGAACATATCATAAGAAAAATAGCACATTTTTCAATTTATACATTAGTAGGAATATTGATGATGAGCTTAATGAGTACATATGATTTAAAACAAATAAAAAGAGTTGGAATAAGTTTTGGTGTAGGAGTTTTATATGCTATTTCTGATGAGTTTCACCAGTCTTTTACGCCTGATAGAACCCCTTTATTTACTGATGTTATTATAGATTCCTGTGGAGTGCTTGTTGGATTAGGAATTGTAATAATAATGTTAAAAATAGCAAAAATGCTAAGAAATAAATATAAATTAATAAAAAATGAAACAGAGTATAAAAAAACGACAAATTAACATAAAATTTGACAAAAAGGTATTGAAATTACATTTATAAAATGATATAATAATGAAGAAATTTTTGAGAAAAAATTATTAGGGGGAAGGTTTGATGGATGTTAAGTCTAGGAAACTAGAATATGTTTCAGATGGAAGTGTAACAACAGCATTAGTGCCATACCAAGATGTTTCGATATACAAAAGTAAAATTAAAAGAAAAATAGAAAAAACTCTAAAGAGAACAGTAGATATACTAGGAGGAATATGTGGAGCCTTAGCTTTAATTCCATTATCAATAATTATATTTTTAGCTAATTTAGCTTCTGGAGATAAAGGACCATTATTTTATACACAAGAGAGAATTGGGAAAAATGGCAAAAAATTTAAAATGTATAAATTTCGTTCAATGGTAGTTGGAGCAGATGAAAAATTGGCTAAATACTTAGAAGAAAATGAAGAAGCTAGAAAAGAATATAAAGTATATAAGAAATTAAAATATGATCCAAGAGTAACTAAAACAGGTAGTTTTATAAGAAAAACAAGTTTAGACGAATTTCCTCAATTTATAAATGTATTAAAAGGTGACATGAGTTTAGTTGGACCTAGACCATACTTAGAAAGAGAGAAAGAAGATATGTCATATTTTTATAAATACATAGTAGCATGTAAACCTGGAGTTACTGGACTTTGGCAAATTAGTGGAAGATCAGAAGTTACATTTGATGAAAGAATGCATATGGATATGGATTATTTCAGAAAAAATGGTTTACGAACAGATATGAAAATTTTAAAGAAAACAGTTGAAAAAATAGTAAAACGTGAAGGAGCAATCTAAGGTGAAGAAAAAGAAAATAATTCATATAGCACAGTCAGCAGGTGGTGTAGAGGAATATTTATATATGCTATTGAAAAATTTTAACAGCAATGACTACGAAAATATATTAATAGTATCAGAAGATTACAAAGAACAAAAAGATAGATTTAGTCCTTATGTTAAAGATATATATATAGTACCAATGATAAGGAATATAAATCCTAAAACAGATATAGGGGCGATATTAAAGATCAGAAAAATCATAAAAAAAGAAAAGTCTGATATTGTATATTTACATAGTAGTAAAGCTGGTGCTGTTGGTAGACTAGCTTTACTATTTAATTTTAAGGTGAAAATATTATATAATGCTCATGGTTGGTATTTTAATGCTCAAATTAGCAATAAGAAGAAGATTTTTTTTGCTATAATTGAAAAAATTCTGGCATTTAAAACTGATAAAATAATTAATATCTCACAAAGTGAGTATGATTCTGCGTTAAAATATAAAATCGCATCTCGTAAGAAAATGTGTGTCATAGAAAACGGAATAGATTTTAGTAAATTCAAAGATTCTGATAAATATAGATCAGCAACAAGGAAAAAACTTAATATTAATGAAGAAGATATTGTAATAGGTGCTGTCGGCAGATTATCAGAACAAAAAGATCCAATGACATCTATAAAGGCATTTAAAATTGTAAAAGAAAAATATAAAAATGCAAAACTACTATTTGTTGGATCTGGAGAATTGGAAGATAAAGTTAAGGAGTATGCAGAAATAAATAACTTAGATAAAGATATTATTATTACTGGTTGGGTAGATTGCGTTGAAAAATATATACCGGCATTTGATATTGCTATATTACCTTCAAAATGGGAAGGATTTGGTTTAGTTATAGTTGAGTATATGGCTTGTGATAAACCAATAGTAGCTTGTAATGTTGGAGGAATTGCAGACATTATTAAAGATAAAGATAATGGATACTTAATAAAATGTGAAGATGAAATAGATTTAGCAAATAAAATTGGTATTTTAATAAAGAATAAAAAGAATAGTGAAAAGATGATACAAAAAAATAAAAGTTATAGAAAGAAATTTGATATAAAAAATCTTATAAAAAAACATATAGAATTGATAAATTCATTATAATTTGGAGGGGAAAATGAAAAAAGTAGCTATTGTATCATGTTATTTTAAACATAATTATGGGAGTATGTTACAAGCATATGCAACACAAAAAATTTTAGATGATATGAATATAGAAAATGAAACAATAAATATAAGTAAAAATGAAGACTTTTCTAAGGGAAAGAAAAAGTATTATATGAGTCAAATTACAGACTTTTCATTTATAAAATCTAAAATGGGAATGATTAAATTAAAGTTAGATAAAAAATTAAATAAAACTTTAGGAAAAAATCTAAAAATAAGAGATGAAAAGTTTAAAGAATTTGAAAAAGTATTTCGATTAACAACTCCTTATATAACGTATAAACAATTAACTAATGCTTGCAAAGAAAAATATAGTAGTGTTATAGTTGGAAGTGACCAATTATGGTTACCTGTTAATGTAGTTGCAGATTATTATACTTTGAATTTTGTGCCAGAAGGAGTAAAAAGAATTTCATACGCAACTAGCTTTGGTGTTTCGGAAATCCCAGAAAAATATAAAGAAAAGTATATTGAATTTTTGAATAAAATAGATTATTTATCTACCAGAGAAAAAAAGGGTGTTGAATTAATAAAAAATCTTACAGGACGAGATGCAGAGTTAGTTTGTGATCCTACTTTATTACTAGATAAAAATCAATGGATGGAAATTCAGAATAAAGAAAGAATTATTGAGGATAAATATATTTTTTGCTATTTTCTAGGAAAAAATATTGAGCATAGAAAATTTGTTGAAAAATTAAAAGAAAAAACTGGATATAAAATAGTTTCATTAAATCATTGTGATGAATATGTAAAGTATAGTGATAAATTTGCGGATATTACTCCATATGATGTTGGACCAGGGGAGTTTGTAAATTTAATAAGAAATGCAGAATATGTATGTACAGATTCTTTCCACGGAACAGTATTTTCATTAATTAATAATGTCAAATTCTTTACATTTGAAAGATTTAAAGGGTCAAAGATGTCTACAAATTCAAGAATCTATTCTTTACTTGAAATAATGGATTTAAAAAATCGATTATTAAAAGGAACAGAAAATGTTGAAGAAGTTATTAATTATACTATAGATTTTGAAAAGGTAAATCAAAAATTAATTGATTTTAGACAAGCTTCAAAAGAGTTTTTAGAAGGAGCTTTGCAAGAAAGTATAGAAGTTCAAAAAAAAAACAATGAAATAAAATTTATACAAATTAATGATAAGTCAGAATGTTGTGGATGTACAGCTTGTGAAAGTGTTTGCCCTAAAAACGCAATTACAATGGAGGAAGATGCAGAAGGTTTTTTATATCCGACTGTTGATAGAGAAAAATGTATAAATTGTGGATTATGTAAAGGAACGTGTCCAATCATAAATAAAAAAGAAAAAACAAAATATATTCAAAAAGCTTATATACTTAATAACAAAGATGATATTATTAGAAGCGAAAGTACATCAGGAGGAACATTTACACCTATTGCAAAATATGTTATTAAAAGAAATGGTGTAGTTTTTGGAGCTGTTATAGACGAGAAAAATGAAGTTTATCATACTTGGACTAAAGATGAAAAAGAATTACTTAAGTTTAGAGGAAGTAAATACGTACAAAGTAACTTGAAAGATTCTTATTCTAAGGTATTAGAATTTTTACAAAATAATGAGTGGGTATGTTTTAGTGGAACACCTTGTCAAATACAAGGTCTAAAAAGTTTTTTGGAAAATAAAAAATGCAATACAGAAAAATTAGTAACGGTGGATGTTGTTTGTAGAGCCGTACCTTCTCCATTAGTACTAAGGAAATACTTAGAATTTCAAAAAAGAAAAATGAATGTAGATAATATTGATAAAGTAATATTTAGGGACAAGGAAAAATATGGATATAAATATTCAACAATGACAGTGAGAAATAATAATAACAAATATCAACAGGGGGTTGAAACAGATCCATATTTAAGAGCTTTCTTTAAAAATTATTCAGATAGACCATCTTGCTATCAATGTAAATTCAGGGACAAAGATAGAATAAGCGATTTTACAGTATGGGACTGCTTTACTGTTGGTGAATTTAGTAAAAAATTGGATGATAATAAAGGTACAACAAGAATGATTGTACAAAGTAAACTAGGAAATGAGATTTTTGAAGAGATAAAAGATGAATTTGTGTATGAAGAAATCCCATTAGAAACAGCAATAAAGAATGTTAGAGAGTTAAAGGAATCGCCAGTAGCGAATCCTAATAGAAAAGAATTTTTTGAAGATATAAATAAGATGGATGAAAGCGAGTTTTTTAATAAATATTTTGCAGATAATATAAAAGTGAAATTGGAAAGAAATGTTAGAAAAGTATTAGTTAATACAAAATTTTATAATAAAATGAAAAATTTTATAAAAAAAATCATAAGAAAAGGATAGATTACAAATGGAAGTTTCAATGTCAGAATTAATCAGTATAATAATTCCTGTATATAAAGTTCCTGAAAATATGTTAAAAGATTGTATAGAAAGTTGCATGAACCAAACTTGGAAGAATATTGAAATAATACTAGTTGATGATGAGTCACCTGACAAGTGTGGAGAAATATGCGACAGATATAAAGATCAAGATGCAAGGGTAAAAGTTATTCATCAAAAGAACAAAGGTTTAAGCGGAGCTAGAAATACTGGAGTAAAAAATGCTAATGGAAAATGGATAATGTTTGTGGATGGTGATGATTATATAGACCTAAGAATGTGTAAAAATTTAATAAAAGCGATTAGTGATAAAGATATAGATGTTGTATGTTGTCCATATATAAGGAAGAGTGGAAATAAATTAATAAAATGTAATTTTGAAGGAATACATACAGGCTTGTATGTAAATGATGAATGCAAATTATTACAAGAAAAAGTATTAGTATTTAATGCACATTTTTCATCAGCATATGGAAAATTGATAAGACGAGAGTTTTTAATAAAAAATGATATTTTTCACAATGAAAAATTAAGACAAGGAGCAGAGGGAATAGAATTTAATATTAGGGTATTTGAGAAAACAAAAAAAGTGCTGATTATAGATGAATTTTTATATTATTATATCTATAATGATAATTCTATCTCAAATAAGCATGATGAGAAAAATCATTATTATGTCTTAAAATGTTTTGAAACTATAAAAGACAATATAGTTAAAAGCAAAAATAAAGATGAACTTTTAAAATTATTTTATAATAGAATCATTTATGTAATAACAACAACAGCTATTAGTGGATATTTTAGTCCGTCTAATAAAGAAAACTTCAAAATAAAAAAAGATAAATATATGAAATATTTGAAACAACCAATTGTTGCAGAAAGTTTAAAGTTAGCTGATTATAAGGAAATTAATATGTTAAATAGAATTGTAATTTTACTTATAAAATTTAAAATGTTTAGAATACTAGAGTTTTTAGGGTATACCAGAAAGAAAATGAAGTCTAAAAAATAAAACATAATAAAGAAGGGAATGGATTTATGAAAGTAGATGTAATTACATTACACAATGTTAAAAATTATGGTTCGGCATTACAAACTTATGCTACTCAAAAAATATTAAGAAATTTAGGATGCGAAGTAGAAGTTATAAATTATTCAAGAAAGGATTTATTAGATGAAAATTTATTAGATACTAGAATAAATACATCAAATATTTTTTCAAAAAATTTTTTTACAAGGCTAATAGGAAGGCTCTTTTTAGGTAGCTCAATAAAAAAACAAAATAAAATATTCAATACATTTTTAGAAGAAAACATAAATTTAACAAAAAGATATAAATCATATGAAGAGCTATTAGAAGATATACCACAAGCAGATGTATATTGTACAGGTAGTGATCAAGTTTGGAATAGTTCATGGAATAAAGGGATTGAAAAAGCTTTCTTTTTAGAATTTGTACCAAAAGGAAAAAAGAGGGTTTCATATGCGGCATCGTTCGGAAAAGACAAATTGGATGATGATGAAATAGAAATTACAAAAGAGATGTTAAGCAAGTATAGTCATATTTCTGTAAGAGAAAAATCAGCTAAAAAGATTATAGAAGATTTAGGAATTACCAATGTAGAGCACGTATTAGATCCCACTTTATTATTAAAGAAAAATGATTGGGAAGAAATAAGAACAGATATTAGGCATAAAGGAAAATATATTTTGGTATACCAATTAAATACTAAAAATCCTGAATTTGATAATTATGTAAAAAGATTATCAAAGGTAAAAAAATTACCAATAATAAGAGTATCTAATGTTGTGTATCAAATATTTAAATACGGAAAATTTGATTATTGCCCAACTGTGAATGAATTTGTTTCATATTTTTTTAATGCCGACTATATAGTAACAGATTCGTTTCATGCTACAGCTTTTGCAATAAATTTCAACAAAAAATTTCTAAGTATTTTTCCAAAAAAATTCAGTACAAGATTACAAAGTATCTTAGAATTAACAGGATTAGAAGATAGAAGAGTTACTGACTTTGATGATTTTTCAATTATTGATAAAGATATTGATTATGATAAAATTAATGCTATAATTGATAAAGAAAGAGAAAAATCTTTAAAATATTTAAATAATGCTATTTATAAGTAGGAGATTAAAATGATTAATTTTGATTTTAACCAAAATTGTTATGGGTGTAGAAATTGTGAAAACATTTGTCCAAAAGAGGCAATTAAAATTACTGAAAATAATGAAGGTTTTTTGATGCCAATAATTGATAAGGACAAGTGCATAAATTGTGGATTATGCGATAAAATATGTCCATATTTAAATTTTAAAAACAATACAGATTTGAAAAAAAAGATTTGGTATAGTTGTTATTGGAATGATATCAAAGGAAGAAACGAAAGTACAAGTGGAGGCATTTTTCCTGTTCTTGCAAAATATTTTTTGGATAATAATGGTTTAGTATGTGGTTGTATTTGGAATGAAGAAATGAAACCTATTCATATATTAACAAATAACATAGAAGAAGTAAATAAAATGAAAGGATCAAAGTATTTACAAAGTGATATAAGTAATGTGGCAAAACAGATAAAAGAAAAAATAAATGATAGAATAATTTTATTTACAGGAACGCCTTGTCAAATAGCGGCGGTAAAACTTTTTGTAGGTGAACATAAAAATCTATATACTTGTGGATTAATTTGTGAAGGAGTACCATCTTATAAAGTTTGGAAAAAGTATGTGAATAGCTTAGAAAAAAAATATAATTCAAAAATGAAGCAAGCATCTTTTAGAAATAAAGAACTAGGTTGGGATTCTCCTGTTGCTAAATATAAATTTGATAACGGGAAAGAAAGAAAGACATTATCATTTACATATGATAAATATGTAATCGGATTTCTTCAGGGATTATACTATAGAAATTCTTGTAGTAATTGCCAATATAAGGGAGACGGTCATAATTCAGATATTTTGATAGGAGATTTATGGGGAGCAACTAAACAACAATTAGAAGAAACAAAGTATAAAGGAATTTCGGCAGTCATCTTAAATTCAGATAAAGGAAAAGATTTGTTTGAAAAAGTAGAAAATAACTTTTCTTACAAAAAGATTGTGCCAGAGAAAGTTATTAAGTATAATAGGTTACTGATTCAAGCTATCAAAAAAAATAAAAACAGAGATAAATTTTATGAAAATTTGGATAATATGGACATTATTCAAAATATTAGTAAGAATATAAATGAAAATAAATATAAAAATTTTATAAAAGAAGTATTATATAAAACAAAAGTGTTTAGATTAGTAAAGGATTTGAAAAAATAATGAATATATTATATGTATTACCATCTTTATCTAAGTGTAATGGAGTGTCAACTTATGCTATTAACTATTTTAAAAATATTAATAAAGAAAAAATAAAAATTGATTTTCTTATTATAAATAATAAAATAGATGAAGAATATAAATCATATATTGAAAAAGCTAACAGCAAATTATATTTAATAGAAAAACCTAAAATAAAAACGTTTTTTGGAGATATTTCTAAAATAGAAAACTTTTTTAAAAATACTAATTATGATATTATACATTGCCATGTTGGATATATAAGTTCTATTTATTTAAAAATAGCAAAAAAGTATAATATAAAAATAAGAATTTGGCATAGCCATAATAGTAATAATTCAGAAAAAAATAAAATTAAGCTACTGAAAAATCAGATTTTAAAAAAAATAGCATTAGAAAATGCCAATTATTATTGTGCATGTTCTATGCTAGCTGGTAAATATTTATTTGATGAACGTGAATTTACACTAATTAATAATGCTATTGAAACAGATTATTATAAATTTAATAATGTTATCAGAAATGAAATTAGAACAAATGAAGGCTGGCATGAAAAAGATTTTATTATAGGGCATGTTGGAAGATTTGTACCACAAAAAAATCATAAATTTTTAATTGAAATTTTTGATAAAGTCTACCAAAAAGATAAAAAAGCTAAATTAGTACTTATCGGAGATGGACCTTTAAAAGACGAAATAGAAGAGTTAGTAAAGAAGAAAAATTTAGAGCAAAGTGTTATTTTTAAAGGAACAATTAATAATGTTAATGAGTATTTACAAGCAATAGATGTTTTTATACTACCTTCTCTATATGAAGGACTGCCAATAGTTGGAATAGAAGCACAGGCGGCAGGGTTACCTTGTATATTTTCTAATGAAATAACACGAGAAGCACAAATAACAGAAAACTGTAAATTTATAAAATTAAATGATCCTATTGACATATGGATTAAAAGTTTAATAGAATTAAAACATAATAGTAGATCAAATACTCAATTAGATATAATAAAAAATGGATATGATATAAAAAATGAAGCAAAAAAGTTAGAAGATTTTTATGAAAGATTGATGAAAGAAAGAATATAGGAAGGGGAATTTTATGCAGAAAGAGATTTGTGCAGTAATTGTAACATATAATAGAAAAGAATTATTAAAGGAAAATTTAGAAGCTCTATTATCTCAAACGTATAATAATTTTGATATTATGATAATTGATAATTGTAGTACAGATGGGACAAAAGAATATATAGAAAAATATATAAAGGATAATGTTTTTTATTATAATACTAATAAAAATATAGGAGGTGCAGGAGGATTTAATTACGGATTGAAACAGGCTATACAATCCAATTATAAATATGCTTGGATTATGGATGATGATACAATTCCAGAAAAGGAAGCGTTAATCTCACTAGTAAATAAAAAGGAATTATTAAAAAATAATTTTTCATTTTTGTGTAGTCTAGTTAAATTTAAGAATGATGAATTATGTAAAATGAATAAACCTTCTATAGATACAAAATGGCTAGAAGAATATAAAAACATAAAAAATGGAATTATTGCTGTGAAGGCATGTTCGTTTGTTTCGTGCTTTATTAATTTAAAATGTGCTAAAAATATAGGACTACCAATAAAAGAATTTTTTATTTATGGAGATGATGTAGAATATACTACTAGATTATCAAAATGTATGAAAGGATATTTAGATATTGATAGTATAGTCTATCATAAAATGAAAGAAAATACGTGTACAGATATAATTTCGATAGAAAAAGAAAGGATTTCTAGAAGTTTTTATACATATAGAAATAGATTTTATATAGCTAAGAAAGAGGGAAAAAAAGCGGTTGTTAAATATATATTAAGTTATCTATTTACAAAATTAAAGATATTGGTAAAATCTAAGGACAATAAATTAAAAAGAATAGGTATTATAACAAAAGGATTTTGGTCAGGAGTTTTTTTTAATCCAAAGATAGAAAAAATACAGGAGAAAAAATAGAAATGATTATATATATATTAACTTTTTTAATTACAGTATTATTAACATATGCAGTGCAAAAAAACAAAAAAAATAATGCAATGAAAATTATTTGTATTATATTGGCGATATTTATACCGTCATTTGTAGCAGGAATGAGAGATATTACAATCGGAACAGACGTTCAAATTTATGGAGAAAGTTTTTTTAGACAAGCAGTACAGAGTGCTAGTTTTATAAAATATTATAATACAATTAATACGGATTTTGGATACGCTTTATTGAATTTTATAGTGTCGAGATTTACCAGTGACGTGAATATATTTTTATTCATTATGCAATTAATAATTAATGGATTAATATTTGCTACAATATATGGGCATCGTGAAAAAAGTCCTATGTGGTTTTCTATGCTAATTTATTTAACTGTATATTATTGCACTACATATAATTATCTAAGACAATCTATTGCATTAGCTATAATTTTATATTCAACTAAATACATAGAACAAAAAAAATTGAAAAAATATTTATTAGGAGTAATAATTGCTACGTCATTTCATGCAACAGCTATATTTGCAGTAATACTATATGTGATAAATGTAGTAGCTAAAAGAAGAAATCGAATAGTATATGAAATGGCTATTATTTTAATAGGAGTTATAGTAACATTACAAATAAATAATGTTTTGCAAATATTATATCAAATGGGTATAATTTCGGAAAGATATTATTCATATATAGATACATTTGCTAATAATGAGGGAGGATTTTCCTTAGTTGATGTAATATATAAAGGCATGTGGGTAGTAATTTATATGCTATTTGGTAAAAAGTTAAGAAAAGAAGCAGAGATTAATTCTTGTTATGGTATGTGTTTGTGGTTGGATTTAATTTTCTTTTTCTGTGGTACAAAACTGAAATATGCTGGTAGAATAGCGTATTATTTTGGATATACAACAATATTATTTATTCCTAAAATGGTTGAAAAGATATCAGACAATAGAAAAGGAAATGCTAATATAGTATATTTTAGTATATGTTGCATATTGATAGGATATTGGTACGTAAAAACGGTATTGTATGGAGCAAATGAAGTATATCCATATACATCATTAATATTAGGAATATAAGGAGGAAAATGTGAAAAAGTATGATTATTTAATAGTTGGTTCTGGATTATTTGGTTCAATATTTGCTTATGAAGCTAAAAAAATAGGAAAAAGATGTTTAGTAATTGAGAAAAGGAAACATATAGGAGGAAATATATATACAGAAAATATAGAGGGAATAAATGTACATAAATATGGTGCTCATATATTTCATACAAGTAATCGTAAAATTTGGAATTATATTAATCAATTTGCAGAATTTAATAGGTATACAAATTCACCAATTGCTAGATATAAAAATGAAGTATATAATATGCCTTTTAACATGAATACTTTCAACAAAATTTGGGGGGTATTTACTCCAGAAGAAGCTAAAAATAAAATTGAAGAAGAACTGAAAGAGGCAAATATAAATGAACCAAAAAATCTAGAAGAACAAGCAATTAAACTAGTAGGAAAAACAATATATGAGAAATTAGTAAAAGGATACACAGAAAAGCAATGGGGAAAAAAAGCAACCGAATTACCAAGTTTTATTATAAAAAGATTGCCAGTTAGATTTATTTATGATAATAATTATTTTAATGACCTATACCAAGGAATTCCAATAGGTGGATATACACATATTATTGAAAAGTTGCTTAAAGGAATTGAAGTAAAATTGAATTGCGATTATTTTAATGATAAAGAAGCTTTCAATAATATAGCAGAAAAAATAATATTTACAGGACCAATAGATCAATTTTATGATTATTGCTTAGGAGAATTAGAATATAGAAGTGTAAGATTTGAAACTGAAATTCTGAATGTAGATAATTATCAAGGAAATGCAGTAGTAAATTATACCGAATATGAAGTACCATATACAAGAATTATTGAACATAAACATTTTGAATTTGGACAACAACCCAAAACAGTAATTAGTAAAGAATATTCAGATAAATGGGATAAAAACAAAGAACCCTATTATCCGATAAATGATGAAAAAAATAATAATTTGTACGAGAAATATAGGAATTTAGCTAATAAAGATGAAAAAGTAATATTTGGTGGAAGATTAGGTGAATACAAATATTACGATATGGATAAAGTTATAGAGAAAGCTTTATGGTGTGTTAATGAAGAATTAGGGATATTGTAAAAAGTTGCATGAAAAATAATGAAAAAGAACATTGAAAACTAAATATTGGTAAAAATCCGATAATCGCCCTTGAAAAATATTTTT
>CALXVK010000125.1 GCA_944391975.1 uncultured Clostridia bacterium | reverse complement strand
GAAATTGTATATGTTACATTAACTGTAACATCTCTAACTATATCTAATTCATTTGAAGTTATCTCTGGAGCTAAAACTTCTGCTGAATATCCAACAGGAACATTTACACCAAAAATTTTTCCATCTGTTTCAGCACTTACTGAATTATAATTATTTGAACATCTATAAACTAATTCATCATATGTCATACTTTGAATATTTTCTATTAACTGTGTTGCAATTCTTGTTGCAGCACTGTATCTTATTGAATCTTTAGATTTATTTGTTGTATTTATATATATAGCTGTTACAACACCAATTGTAAGAACTATTATTGCAATTGAAACTGCAACATCAGCACCTGTAAAACCTTTTTCATTTTTGAATTTTTTAAAGATTTCTCTTAACTTCATTTTATTTTTTCCTCCGATGTAAAATTTTAAGAATGTCCCTAAATTTCATTTCTAAAGATCATTAATAAAATAAATAAAAATTATTTACTAATACGGTTATAATTGAAGCTACACCTATACAAAATCCGTACTCCAACATTCAATTTTTCATTATCAAATAATATATTTGGATTATTTTTCATATTTAATTTAAAACTTTTATATAAAGTATAAACTATTACATAAAATATACTCAAAATAATCAACATATAATAAATATCAAAAGGAATATACATTAAAATATAATCAATAAACATTAATATTTGAATTAAATATGTACTTTTTCCTTTAATTTTTAAACTGATTGTATCTATAGTAAATAAAATAAGCATTATTACAAGATACATTTCATATCTATATATATTAGACATATCAAATGTATATAGATATAACATATATA
This sequence comes from uncultured Clostridia bacterium, assembly GCA_944391975.1. Classification (GTDB taxonomy): domain Bacteria; phylum Bacillota; class Clostridia; order TANB77; family CAG-508; genus Scatovivens. The sequence goes on along the minus strand of CALXVK010000125.1, from coordinate 2,262 downwards.
AAGCTTGCGTTATAATTCCAAATAGCAATACTCTTTTTTCAATTTTTACATTTTCCTTATCTATTCCAGAAATTAAGACAACTGTTACATAAAAGCAAACAAAAGCAATAAAATCTATTATGTTTTCAACTGTAAAAAAAGGAAAATTGATATTAAAAGAAAGATATGCAATTAAAAATACTATACCTGAAAAAACTTCAAGAACAAGATATCTTATTCTAACCTTTTCTCCACAATATCTGCATCTTCCTTTTAAAGATATATAACTAAATATTGGAATTAAATCTTTAAAACTTAATTTATGGTTACAATTTGGACAAAATGAACGTTCATGAGTTATATTTAAACCTAATGGAATTCTATAAACTGCTAAAGTAAAAAAACTTCCAAAAACTGTTCCCATTATAAATATAAGTATACAAAATATAATATTCACTATAAATTTCCTCTTTAAAATAAATATTTATAAAAGCTTTTTTGATATATTTTTATTTTAATACTATTTATTAATAAAGGCATATACGCATATTACGGCGTATATGCCTTATTAATATAAAATATCTAATTATTCAGCTGCTTTAACAGTTGCGCTATTTCCAGAGCTAGTTACTGCAACTATAAAACTATAAGTTTCACCTTTATATCCAATTGTTGTTGTTGTAGTTCCTTCATAAGCATTACATGTAAAGCTTAAATCTGCTTTAAATTCATCAGACATATTAGCTTCTATTTTTTCTTGATCCATATAAGTTGCTAATTCACCTGGATCAGTATCACCAGTATATTTTTGTGCTGACCAATCAGCAACTACAGCAGATACTGCCATATCTAATTCTGATTTTACAGCAGCCTCATTTGTTTTATCTGCAGCATTTGTAGCTTGCTTTAATACACCATTATCTCCAACTACTAAACTGATTGATACACCAGCTAAAATTAATAATACTATAATTGTGATTACTAATGCTACTAAAGTAACACCATTGTTTCCTTTCAACATAATTTTTCCTCCTCCTATAATTTAAAATTTTAAAATTATTATATATAAAAAATATATACCTAAATTAAATATTATTTTGTATGTGTACTATTAAATAAAGTACCATCTGATTCTGCATTTTGTGAATTTGAACTAGAATTACTATTTGAATTATTATTTCCTTCATTTGAATCAACTGTGTTTCCAGAATTAGAATTATTTGTAGAACCTGATGTTCCATCATTTCCTGAACTGTTTCCACTAGATGTTGCAATATCAGCAAATGGATCTGCTTTACCTCTTTCATAAGAATTTGATGCAGCATATAAATCTAAATCTGTTTCTGTAATACTATAAGATTGTAAAACAATACTTGAATTATTACTTGATGAATTTCCATTTTGTGAATCTAATGATTCAGTACTATCAGCTATTTCACTAAGAACTTTTGTAGTTTTCGTATCTGCTGAGTACATATTTGGATCTGTAACAGTACTACTACTTGGAATAAAATCATATAATAATATTGCTACAATTATTATAATTACTGCTGCTAAAGCTATTATTAAAATGATATTTTTTAAAATATTTTCCATTTAAAAAATCCTTTCTAAATATTAATTTGTGGTATTATTCACAGTGTTTGTTGTGTTAGTTACATTTGATGTATTGGATGTATTAGTACTGTTTGTATTATTTGTAGTATTATTACTTGTTGAATTTGATTCTACAGTTTCATTACCAACAGAATTTGTTGTATTATCTGTAGTAGATTCTGTTGTATTATCTGTTGTTAAACTATTAGATGTATTTGAAATTGTCATAGTTTCATTATCTATTGGAACTCCATATATTGTAAAAGTTGCTGAACCAGATGTCATAGAGAAATCATTTATTTCAAAAGATAATCTATCATCATCTTCTATATCATATAAAAAGTTTGCTATATCTATATATTCACCTGTTGCAGAAAAATTCAAATTATAATAACCATATCCTGACACATCAGAAACTGAAACAGCGCTTCTACTTACATCCATTGTAATTACAATACCTTCAGTTCTTGCATAATTTCCTATGATTGTCCATAAAAAATCTATTTCATAAACAGATACTGGTGCATATATTACTTCTTCGCTATTACCAAACATTCCACCAATTTCTTCAAGTAAGTTTTCATATTCTTCTTTTGTATCTTCATATTCTTCTCTTGTTGTATTTAAGCTTGTTAACATCTCATTATATTGTGAATCATTAAGACTGTTATAAGCTGCTACATCACT
>CALXVK010000124.1 GCA_944391975.1 uncultured Clostridia bacterium | reverse complement strand
AATTTTTCCAATTTTAGCTTCATGTGAAAATTCTACTTCATCTGTGCGTATATCATTTACAGGTATTGTATCTGATATAGACGTATCGTCTAACATCAGTGATTCACATGATACCGAAGCTTTTGAGCCTTTTGCAACCTCATTAATTCTAACTAATGACCTATATGTACATTTTCCACCGCTTTTAGATATTGATTTTGAGTTAATAACACTTGAAGTATTTGGAGCATTATGAACTGTTTTAAATCCCGTATCTAGATTTTGTCCCTCTCCTGCAAATGTTATTCCTGTATATTCTGTTTTAGCTCCTTCTCCATTTAAAACACTCATTGGATAAAGCATTGAAATCTTAGATCCAAATGAACCTGTAACCCAATCTATCTCAGCATTTTTTCCAACCATTGCTTTTTTAGTATTTAAATTTAACATATTTTTTGACCAATTTTCAATTGTTGAATATCTTAGATAAGCGTTGTCTTTAACAAATAATTCAACACAACCTGCATGTAGATTTACTTTATTATATTTAGGAGCAGAACAACCTTCAATAAAATGGAGACTAGCGCCTTCATCTACTATAATTAAAGTATGCTCAAATTGTCCTGATTCTGGAGAATTTAATCTAAAATATGATTGAAGTGGAATATCTACTTTAACATTTTTTGGAACATATACAAATGATCCACCTGACCAAACTGCTCCATGAAGTGCAGCAAATTTATGATCATAAACAGGAACACATTTCATAAAATGTTCTTTTACTATATCAGGATATTCTCTTACTGCTGTTTCCATATCTGTATATATTACACCTTGTTTAATTAAATCTTCTTTCATACTATGATAAACTACTTCTGAATCATATTGAGCTCCAACTCCTGCTAAAGAAGTTTTTTCCGCTTCTGGAATTCCGAAGTTTATCAAAAGTATTTTTTATATCTTCAGGAACATCATCCCAACTATTTTTCATATCTGTTTTAGGTCTAACATATGTTGCTATTTCATCCATATCAAGTTCTGAAAGATCTGGTCCCCATGTTGGAAGTTCTAGTTTTTCATACACTTCTAAGGCTTTTAATCTAAATTTTCTCATCCAATCTGGATCATTTTTTTGTTTTGAAATCTCTTCTATTATTTCTTTAGTTAGCCCTTTTTTTATCTTAAAATCATAATTATCTTTATTTTTTATATCATAGATTCCTCTATCTACATCATTAAGCTTTGTTTTCATTTTAAATTTCCTTTCCTCAATTTGAAAACTTAAATTTTATATTTGCTATATCCATTTTCTTCAATTTCTTTAGCTAACTCCTTAGTTCCAGTTTTAACAATTTTTCCATCTACCAAAACATGAACATAATCAGGTGTTAAACTACTTAATATTTTTGTATTATGTGTAATTATTAAAACCGCATTTTCATCTGTTTTAAACATCTCAATTCCTTTTGAAACTGTCTTAATTGCATCAACATCTAACCCTGAATCTGTTTCATCTAAAATAGCTAATTTAGGATTTAATACTAAAAGTTGTAAAATTTCATTTTTCTTTTTTTCTCCTCCTGAAAAACCAACATTTAAACTTCTATTTGCATATTCTGGTTTCATTTGAAGTTCTTCCATATATTTTTTTAATTCTGATTTAAATTCAAATATTTTTACTGGTTTTCCCGTTATTTTATTTTTTGCTGTTTTTAAAAAGTCTGTAACTGTAATTCCTGGAATTTCTTCTGGTAATTGGAATGACATAAATATTCCTTTTCTTGCAATTTCATCAGTTTTTAAATTAGTTATGTCCTCACCGTCAAAAATAATTTTTCCACTTGTTTTTTGATATATTGGATTATTTAAAATTGCATTTGCTGTTGTTGTTTTACCAGAACCGTTTGGTCCCATAATTACATGTATTTCACCTTTATTAATTTTTAAGTTAATTCCTTTTAAAATTTCTTTTTCATTTGCTATCCCCAAATTTAAATCTTGGATTTCTAATAATGTATCACTCATTTTATTTTACCCCTTTTATAAAGTTTTTTATATAATAGTTTATTTTAATGTAAACCTTCTCTTCTTGCACATGTTCTACATCTTTCATTATTTACATCATAATCACAATCAAGATTATTTAAATCCAAAACTTTATGAATATATTTAGCTAAACTATTTATAGTATTATCATTCATAGAAAGTTTAATCTTTTCGGCTTCTTTTTCTGCTTCCTTACTTTCCAATCCTAAAACATCTTTTAAAAATAAATATACTATATCATATGTTTCTAAAATTTTCTTAGCTAAGTTTTCTCCTTTTTCAGTCATTTCAATAGTTCCATAAGATTCATAATTTAAATATCCATTATCTTTTAGAATATTTATAGCTTTATTTACACTAGGTTTAGAACAATTCATAGAGTTTGCTATATCTGTTACTCTAACATTTTCATTTTGTTTTTTTAAAACATATATAGTTTTTAAATATTCTTCTAAAGCTTTTGAAATCATAATTACCTCCGCAATTGTTAATCACGGTTAACATTATAATATGATAGAAAATGTTTGTCAAGACTAACACTTGATTTTTTATTATAAATTTCCTAGTTTTCGTCGACAAAATTCGACAAAACCTTAAAATTTGTGAATTTCTTGTAAAACCTCATACACCTTTACTTTACGAGCTTTAAAATTTATGTTATAATTATACTTGGATTTATGCTTGGTAGCATAATCTAAATATCATAGGTAAAGTCTATCTTTAGACTTGGAAAGGAATAGTCTTATGCACGATTTAAAAGACCGGATTTACAAAATGGTAGAAGACGAATATATGGTTCGGATTAAACCATTTTGTTCAGACGTAAACCCTATCAAATGGAT
>CALXVK010000123.1 GCA_944391975.1 uncultured Clostridia bacterium | reverse complement strand
ATTCTCTTATGTTTTTAGAAGATTACAATAAACTAAACGAAAAAGGAAAAAAACGTGCACGAGATAATATAAAAGACTTGAAAAAAGTCGGTGAATATACCTGTCAAGATACAGAAACGGAACAAACCAAAAATGCTTAAACAACATAATTTATATGAAATTTAATTAAAATAATGATTGGGGGTTTTTAGTATGAAATGTGAAGTTTGTGGAAAAGAAATTAAGGAAGAAGATTCCTATAAAGGTTGTTGTAAAGAATGTGCTTCTAAAATCTTTGATAGAATTGAGAATAAACAAAGTGATTATAAATCTTTTGATAAAATTGATAATCAAGAAAATGATATTAATAAAATCAAATCTAAAGAAAATACCAAAAACATAATCATTGCAATTTTAATAATAGTTGTTTTGATTACTGTTCCTTCTTTAATTAGTTACGTTAATAGCTATTCTAATTCTGAAGATGAAAACGTCAAATTAAAAGCTGACATATCAAATTATACAAATGAAATTGAATATAAAGATGAAAGAATATCCTCATTAGAAAATAGTGTGGCATATTATAATAGTGATGAATATAAAGAAACTATTAATAACTTAAATAACGAAATTTCTACCCTTACAGCTCAAAGAGATAGTTTAAAATCTGAAGTTTCTCAACTTGAAGGAACTCCTCAAAATTATTCTGCTGGATACTATACAGCTGGAACGAATTTTCCAACTGGAAGATATAAAATATATAATGGAAATAACAATTATGTTGTATATTCATCACACGGCGATCTAAAAGTTAATATAATCTTAGGAAATTCAAACTATGCTGTACCTGAATATATTTATGATTTTTCAACAGGAGATAAAATAGAAGCTGACTCTTCATTTACAATTATCAAAATACAAGAGTAATTTAACATTAATTGATAAAATTATATAACATATGTAAATATAAAAAAGATAATGTGTCCCTCGCCAAAGTTTCACATTATCTTGCAAAAAACTACTTGTATAAGCAATTTTATATATATAATTATAATATAATAAACTTTCTTATACAAGTACCAAAAATTTGTTTAATTTGTTTAAGGAGGTATTTTTTATGGCTGAAATTACGATTGACACAGATGTTTTAAAAACCTTACTAAAGAAAGCTGAAAAAAATGAAAATAAAAAGAATCAAGAAGGATCTTATTACTTATATAAAAACGGAAAAGCAAGATTAAGTTATATGCTTAATCATGAATATTATCGTACTACTGTAGAAGCAAAAAATGATGATGAAGCAAAAAAGCAACTTGTTCTATTTGTTGAAAAAGTTAAAAAAGGAAATTTTATAAATACCAATTATACTTTTGCAGAATTTGCTCAAATTTGGCTTGATGAAAAAATAAGAAAAAACTGTGGAGAAAGATGTGTAAAAAAATACATTGGTGCTCTTAATACACGTATTCTCCCTGAAATTGGAAATATAAAATTAAAAGATTTAACAAAACAGAAAATAGAAAAATTATTAAATAAATTAAAAGTTTCAAAAACAAACTATAAAAGCAGAAAAGAAAAGACAAGTTTAAAACATGCAACAATAAAAAAATGGAAAAATATTATTCACTCATGCTTGGAATATGCCTTAGAATTAGAATTGATAAATAAAAATCCATGTAGTCAAATTAAATTAAATTTTACTTCTACTACAACTGATGAGAAAACAATAAAAGAATTAGTTAAAAACAAAAGACAAAAAATAAACTACTATAATAAAGATGAATTTAAAAACGTATGTAATATTTTAGAAAATGAATTTAAATTTTATTATTATAACAATACAATAAGTAATAATAAAAAACTTCGTGAAGTTGGAAGAAGAATGTTTATTATGCTTGCTTTAAAAACAGGAATGCGAAGATCAGAAATATTTGGTTTAACATTAGAGGATTTATCAATTGAAAATGCAACTTTTGATGTTAACAAATCTAGACATTATCTTGCTGGAAAAGGAAAATACACCTCTTATCCTAAAAACGATAGTTCAATAAGAAAAAAATCACTTCCAAAATCAATTTTAAGCTATTTAAAAATGTATTTTGATTTATTATATTCTTTAGACTATAAAAAGCCTTATATTTTTGATTATTTAAACATAGATGGTATTTGTTCTTGGTTTGATAAGTGGCAAGATAAAAATAACATTAGAAATATAAGGTTACATGATTTAAGACATTGTCATGCTACAATTTTATTATCTCTTGGAGTTGATATAAAAACAATATCTGAAAGATTAGGACACTCTAATATCGAAACTACATTAAATATCTATGCAGATGTTTTGGAAGAGTTAGACGAAAAAGCATCTGAAAAAATAGATTCATTATAATAAAATTTGGTTAATTTTTGGTTAATCATTGTCAAAATTAGCCCATTTTTAACTAATTTTAACCATTTTTAAAAGCATAGAAAAATCGTTGTAACTTACTATTTAAAGTAATTACAGCGATTTCTTATTTTTGAAATGGCTCCTCGTGCAAGGCTCGAACTTGCGACATTTCGGTTAACAGCCGAACGCTCTACCAACTGAGCTAACGAGGAA
>CALXVK010000122.1 GCA_944391975.1 uncultured Clostridia bacterium | reverse complement strand
ACACCTAAATATCTATAAGGATTTTGGATATCCCCTGTTTCTACTATTTTTAATAAATCTTTATAAACGCTTTCTAAATCATCAACTTTTGTATCTCTACCACCAATACCATAAACATAATTTACAGTAGGTACATGAATATTTGATACATACATTGCAGATACTACATCTTCAAAAAGTGCTCCACCTACAGCATTTAAAGAATCTGCTTTGTCTAAAACAGCAATAGCTTTTGCATTTTTTAAAGCTTCAGCTACCTCTTCTGCTGGGAAAGGTCTAAATACTCTAATTTTAAGAAGACCTGCTTTTACTCCCTCAGCTCTTAATTCATCAACAGTAGCTTTTGCAGTTCCAGCTGTTGAGTTCATACAAACTATTACAACTTCTGCATCTTCCATTTTATATTCTTCAAAAAAGCTATATTTTCTTCCTGTTAATTTTTCAAAATCTTTTGCTACATCTAAAATTACTTTTTTAGCATTTCTCATAGCGTCTGCTTGTTGTTTTTTATGCTCAAAAAGATAAGCTTGTAAGTCTAAAGGTCCAATTGCCATTGGTTCTTTTTCATTTAAAAGATAATGCTCTGGTTTATATTTTCCTACAAACTCTTTTACTTTATCATCTTCTATAAGTTCAATATTTTCAATTGAATGTGATGTTATAAATCCATCTTGACAAACCATTAAAGGAAGTAAAACATCCTTATTTTCTGCAATTCTATGTGCCATTATTAAATTATCATATGCTTCTTGATTATTTTCAGAGAAAAGCATAATCCATCCACTATCTCTAACCCCCATAGCATCTGAATGGTCATTGTGTATATTTAATGGACCTGAAACAGCTCTATTTACTAAAGACATAACTATAGGTAATCTTAAACTTGAAGCAATATAAATCATTTCCCACATAAGTGATAAACCATTTGCAGAAGTTGCTGTCATAGCTCTTCCTCCTGCTGCTTCAGCACCAATACAAGCACTCATAGCACTATGTTCACTTTCAACAGCAACAAATTCTGTATCAACTTGACCATTGCTTACAAAACTTGAGAAATATTGTGGTATTTCTGTTGAAGGTGTTATAGGGAAAGCTGCAACTACATCAGGATTAATTTGTTTCATTGCAGTTGCGGCTGCTTCATTACCGCTTAAACGTTCTCTAATACTCATTTATTTTCTCTCCTCTCTTTATTTTAAAAGTTATTCTTTATTACATAAATATTTTACTTACTACTTGCTCGAACTAGAAGTAGTAAGATGTGCATTTTTGCGACTTAAAAATCAATGAGACATACTTTCGTATGTTGATTCTATTTCTACACTCATTTCCTGTTCGGATTAGAAGTGATGTACCCAAGCATTTTTATGATTGAGAATATCCAGAAATATTATTTAAATTTCTTTCAAATTTAACCATAAATATTGCACTAAACATCCTACTCAGATGAGAAATGGTAAGATGTATATTTTCATGATAAAGTAATCGATGAGGCGTGCGTTTTGCACGTTGATTCGATTACGAAGAAATGAAAATTTGCAGATTGCCGTTTCTCATTTGAGTACTACTATTATTCCATTACAATCGCCTTAAATGGGCATACTTTTGCACAAACCCCGCATCCTTTACATGCATCATAATCAAAATCTTCTCTTTTTAATTCTTTATTAACTGGTATTGCATCATCTGGGCAAACATTAAAGCATAATCCACATTGTTTGCACAATTCAGATTTATAAATAGGTTTCTCTGAACGCCAGTCACCAGTTTTAAATTCTTTAGCGTTTCCAGCTTCATATATATTTCCGCCAATTGTCATTTTATCAATAGGTGTATTTGAATCTATTTTAGCCATAAAATTTATCTCCTTTCAATAAAATTATCATTTTCTTATTTTACTTTTTCTACTTGTTTAAGTGCCATCTCCAATGCTTTCATATTTCCATCAATAACTTCTGGTTTTTTAGCAAATTTATGTTTAAATGAACCAACCATGTCATTTAATAATTCTTCATCTGACATAATTCCACTAACCTTAACAATTGCTGCAAGCATAGGAGTATTTGGAAAATATCTTCCTAAAGCTTCTTCTGATATTTTTCTTGCATCAATTTTATAAACAGAACCTTCATATTCTTTTAAAGCTTCTTTTAAATAATCATTATCTTTTGTAGAATTGATAACTATTGCTCCTGTTTTCTTTAATCCGCTTGTAACGTCAACACAATCAAGCAACGTGTCATCAACAACTACAACATAATCAGGTTCATATATATTACTATGAATTGTTATAGGATTATCACTAATACGGTTATATGCAACAATTGGTGCACCCATTCTTTCAGGACCATATTCTGGAAATCCTTGTATATATTTTCCTGTGTTAAATGCCGCATCTGCTAGAAGTAAAGACGCTGTTTTAGCACCTTGGCCACCTCTACCATGCCATCTAATTTCAATTAAATTATCCATGTATATACCATTCCTTTCCGGGATGAGCTTATCCCATTTATATACATTAACATTATAATGTAGGAGTTAATTAAAGTCAACAGAAAAAATCAAACTCGCTTCGTATTAAAATAAAAAAAAAAGCTTTTTTTATAAGACATTTTTTGACAAAAAATGAATAAAATCAAAAAAAACAATCATAAT
>CALXVK010000121.1 GCA_944391975.1 uncultured Clostridia bacterium | reverse complement strand
CATCTTCATGTTTGTACTGTAGATATAGGAAGTGAAATTTTAAATATTGTTTGTGGAGCACCAAATGTAAAGAAAGGACAAAAAGTTATAGTAGCTTTAGCAGGAGCAGAACTTCCTGGTGGAGTTAAAATAAAAAAATCTAATATAAGAGGTCAAGAGTCAAATGGAATGATTTGTGCTCTTTATGAAATAGGAATTGATAAAAAATATTTATCAGAAGAAGATAAAAATGGTATACATGTTTTACCAGATGACGCTCCTATTGGAGAAGATCCTGTAAAATATATGAAATTAGATGATGAAGTTATTGATTTTGATTTAACTGCAAATAGAGGAGACTTATTAAGTATATTAGGAATGGCTTATGAAATTGGTGCGATTTATGATAAAAAAGTAAAAGATATTGATTTATCTCATAATGAGACAAAAGATGATATTAATGATACTTTTAAATTAAAAATAAATACTCCAAATTGTTCACTTTTCTTGGCTAAAGAAGTAAAAAATGTAACTATAAAAGAAAGTCCAGATTTTATAAAAAATAGATTGATTGCAAGTGGTATAAGACCAATAAACAATGTAGTTGATATTAGTAATTATGTAATGTTAGAATGTGGTCAACCTTTACATTTTTATGATAGAGATAGGTTAAAAGGGTGCTTAGAAGTACGCCAAGCAAGAAAAGGAGAAAAACTAACTACTTTAGATGAAGTAGAAAGAATATTAGACGAATCTGATTTAGTAATATCTGATGGTGAAAAATCAATAGGTTTAGCAGGAGTTATGGGAGGTCTTTCAACAGAAGTAGAACCTACTACTAAAAATGTAATTATTGAAGCTGCAATTTTTGATTCTGTTATGGTTAGAAAAACTTCAAAGAAAATATTAAGAAGTGAAGCAAGTAATAGATTTGAAAAAGGAATTGCATCAAATAGAACTTATATGGCAATTGAAAGAGCTTGTAAATTATTAGAAGAATATGCAGATGGAACTGTTACAGGTGGAAAATGTGTTTATGATAAAACAGATACAGCTAGAAAAAGTAGATTAATTGAAATTAAATATAAAGATGTAAATGATTTATTGGGATCAAATATTTCTAAAGAGGAAATTTTAGATGTATTTAGAAGACTAGATTTTGAAATTGATTATTCTGATGATGAAAAAGCTGGAGTTTGGGTTTCTAGAAGAAGATTAGATATATCTATTCCAGAAGATTTGATTGAAGAGGTAAGTCGTATATATGGAGTAGATAATATCCAAGGAAAATTACCATTAGTTCCAATGAAACAAGGAAGCAAAAATGGAACAATAAGAGCTATTAGAAATAAAATGGTTGATTTAGGATTAAATGAAACTTTAACATATGTTTTAATAAATGATAAAGAAGTTCATAAATATACAAATGATGAATTTGAAGAATTAAAATTGTTGGATCCAATGACAGAAGAAAGAAATGTTTTAAGATATAGTTTAATTCCTTCTTTAATAAAAACATATGAATATAATGTAGCTCATTATAATAAAGATGTTTCGATTTTTGAAATTGGTAAAGGGTTCTGGAAGAAACAAGAAGAATATGGAGAAAATCAAAAATTGTGTAGCTTAATGACAGGAAATTATTTTGAAGGAATGAATAAAAAGCCAGTAGATTTTTATGTAATTAAAGGTGTAGCAGAAGAAATATTAGATTTTCTAGGATATGGAGGAAGATATAGTTTTGTATATCCAAAACAAGAAATTAAAGAATTTCATCCAGGACAAACAGCTGAAATATCTGTAAATGGTGATTTAGTTGGTATTGTTGGTAGAATTCATCCAGAAGAAATTAAAGAACCAGTATTTGTTTTAGAAATTAATTTAGATAAATTATTAGCTAAAAGAGCTTCTAAAATGACATATAAAGAGATTTCAAAATATCCTACAATAAATAAAGATATAGCAATTATAGTAGATAAAAAGATTACATCACAAGAAGTTGAAACAGAAATTAAAAAGGCTGGTGGAAGATTATTCTTAAAATCTGAAATATTCGATGTTTATGAAGGAGTAAATATAGGAATCGGAAGAAAAAGCTTAGCATATTCTCTAAGTTTTGGAGCTCAAGATAGAACTTTAACAGATGAGGAAGCAAATGAAGTTTTACAAAAAATTATAGAAAGATTAGAAAAAACATTAAAAGCAGAGTTAAGGAGCTAAGTTTTAAATGTACTATTGTATATGTTTTTAAGTTATGTTATAGTTTTGTATAATGAAATTTTGAAAGGGGATTTTATCTATGAAAAAGACTTTAAAATTAATTTTATTAGCAGTATTGCTATTTGTTGTAATGTTAGTGTTTACAGCTTGTGAAAATTCAGAAGAGGATACTTCTGATGAAGAAGTAGAAAATAACGCTTCAAGTGCGGTAAGTGAAAACGAAGAAGAGGGTACAGATGAGGAAGAATCTTCAAATGCAAGCAGTAGCAAAAATAGAGTTCTTGACCAAACAGATGAAATGAGAGATGAAACAACAATAGCTTTTGTTAATGAACAAGTAGAAATGGCTTTAGCTGATATTAAAGCAAAATATTTAGAAGAATTAGGAAATATTTCAGTAGAATATGAAGAGTATATAGAGGAAAATTTAGAAGAACAATTAGGAAGTGATTATAAAGTAAATTTCATTCAAGATATTTCAGTTCAATCAACCAAAAATTGTGAAATCGAATATGAAGGAGAAACATATTTGTTTTCAATAAG
>CALXVK010000120.1 GCA_944391975.1 uncultured Clostridia bacterium | reverse complement strand
CTAGTAGTAGTTTTAATGTAATTTCATATTATAATTCACAAAGTAGTTATACTAAAAAACAATTAGGAACAACATATCTAAAATATTATGCATTAGCAGATGGAGGAAGCCCAATAAATAATCCAACAATAGATATAACAAACTATTTGTTTAATGCTACATATTATGCAGATAAATATTCAGATTTAAAAAAAGCTTATGGGTATAATGAATCACAATTAAAAGAACATTGGCTAAATTGCGGAATAAAAGAAGGACGTAGTGCAAGTCCAGTATTTGATCCTGTATATTATGTAAATAAGTATTCAGATTTAAAATCAGCATTTGGAACAAATTATGCTTTAGCATATAATCACTTTATTGGTGATGGAATAAAAGAAGGAAGACAAGCAAGTAAATATTTTAATGTAAAATATTATTTAAATAATTATGTAGATCTTCAAGAAACATTTGGACCAAATAATTCAAGAACTTTAGAACATTTTATGATAAATGGAATAAAAGAAGGAAGACAAGGAAGTAGCGAATTTAATGTAAAATCATATTATAATTCTCAGAATAGTTATACTAAAAAACAATTAGGAACAACATACTTAAAATATTATGCATTAGCAGATGGAGGAAGTCCAATAAATGATTCACCAATAGATATAACAAATTATTTGTTTGATGCTAAATATTATGCAGATAAATATTCAGATTTAAAAAAAGCTTATGGATATAATGAATCACAATTAAAAGAACATTGGTTAAACTGTGGAATAAAAGAAGGACGTAGTGCAAGTCCAGTATTTGATCCTGTATATTATGTAAATAAATATTCTGATTTAAAATCAGCATTTGGAACAAATTATGTTTTAGCATATAATCACTTTATTGGTGATGGAATAAAAGAAGGAAGACAAGGAAGTTCTACATTTAATGCAGTAATATATATAAGCAATTATTCAGATTTACAAACAGAATATGGATCTAATTACTCAAAAGCATTAAAACATTATATGGAATTTGGTAGAACAGAAGGTAGAAAAGCAGTATAGATTTTAATAAAATAAATAGTGAAGCAGAAAAACTTTATTAAAGTTTATCTGCTTCTTTGTTTATAAAATTATGGATTTTTAATATAAGAAATTACAAAATTTATAGAAAATACTTTTATAGACAAAAAAAATAAAATATAGTATACTAAAAAATATGGAGGTATAAAAATGAGTCTAAAAGATACATTATTTGGTAAAGTTCTTCGAAAAAAAGAAACTACTCAAAAATCTCATAAAAAGATCGATATATATGCACAAAAAGTTGAGTCAATAGATGATTTAGAACTTTCAAGTGAACTAGAAAAATCAATACCTCGTGATTTGATGGATAAAATAAGAATATATGATAGTGTTGGAAATGTGTATGGATATCCACTAAAAACTAAAATATCTTTAGAAGATACTATAGATATTGTAAGAGATTTTTTTGCAAGTATTAATTCAGATATATCAAAAAAAGTAAATGATTTATTAGAAAATAGAAGAGAAGATGCTTATTTAGAATTAAGAAATTATGATGGAAAAGAAGATTCAAATGTAAGTAATCCAAATGATAGACCTATTAGAGTTTTTGTGCCAATTAAAGGTGATTTAAGAGATGTGTATGAACTAGTTCATGAATCAACTCATACCTTAGACATAGATAATGGTGATACAACTACTAGAAAAATTTTAGGTGAAGTAGCTCCACAATGTATGGAAAGAATGTTAGATGACTTTCTTTTAAATATGTCTGAAGATAAAAAACAAAAATATGGATTTAATTTAGATGATTTAAAAAAAGATATTAATAAAAGAAAAATGACAACATTTATTTCAAGATGTAGAAATGCTTTTGCATTAAATCATAGAAATGGAAATAGAGTACTTAATTCAAGATATGTATTAGCACAGATATATTCAACAAAATTTATGAGATATGGAATAAATGAGAGAAAATGTAGAATTATTCAATTTATAGAACATGTTAAAAATGATGAGTTTAAAAATGCAAATAATGATTTTGAGATGAAAATTGATAGGTCAAATTCTTTACAAAGAAGATTTCTGATAAGTAATTGTGTAGAAACAGCAAATAATATTCCAGATTCTTTAGAAATACCAACTGGAAAAATAAAAGAGATAAGTAATTATGAAGGAAAAAGATTTACACTATATTGTTATAAAAGTAAAGATAATTTTTATTATTTAATTGCTTTACCAGAAGCATTTTCAGAAAATTGTAAACTTATGGTAGAAAGTTATAATTCAGGAGGAAAAAGTAAAAAAATATATGAAGAAAATGTTTTAGAAGCTTTATATAATGGAAATTCAATAGAAAATTTGATAACAGAAGTTGTTAGAGATGCACCAATTGTTTTACCTATTACACCAGATATTATTGGGGAAAATGATTCACAAATGTTATCTTTAGAATCAATAAAAGATGATAAAATACATTTAAAATTTATGGAATGTATTATAGAAGCTAGAGAAAAGATTAAACAACTTTCTGGAAAAAAAGTATCTGATAGAATATTTTTAAATGGATATTCTGCATCAGGTGTTTTTGCACAAAGGTTTGCGTTAATTTATCCTGAAGTTATAGATAGTTGTCTTGTTGGAGGAGCATCTGGAACTATTCCAATACCATCAGATGCTTTAGAATATCCACTACGGAATAAAAAATTATCAAGAACTTTTTGGAAAAGATTTTGATATGGATTCATATAAAAAAATATTATTTGGATATTATGTTGCTGAAAATGAAGAACGTGAACCTGAAAATTATGATATAAATGGAGATGAAATAACAGATTCTTCTCAAATAGCAATGCCTATGCATGATATGTCTTTTAGAAGTATTACAACTCCAAAAGGAGTTGGAAAAAAGCAAAGAGAATTATTAGGAAAAACAATGGATGAGAGATTTAAGAATAGTATAGAATTTTATAAACGCAATGGATATAAAATATCAGGTATTATTTTAAAAGGAGTAAACCATTCAGGAAT
>CALXVK010000119.1 GCA_944391975.1 uncultured Clostridia bacterium | reverse complement strand
AATTAACAGCAGTATATACTTTTGATTGTGCTGTTAACACACTATTTCTAATTATTTTGTATGATTCTTCTGGTTGTATTGTTATTTGGTTATCACTCATAAGTTCCCTCCTTTTGATTATTCTAAAATACCTCTCTCTCCTACTAATTTAACATTAGCACTATTAGGCTTAAATTCATTCTCTAATTCATCTATATAAGCATATTGAGGTATATATAATGCATTTCCTGAAATTATGCATTCTCCTGCCCCTAATACTGTTACCATATTTAAACTTGCTTCATTCATATAAGCTACTGTTTTTCTTATTTTTTCTATATCATTAGGATTTACTAGCTTATGTATAAAATAATTTTGTAATTGCGATGTTATAGTCGTCGATATATCACTTGGTCTTTGACTAGCAATCATAAGATATACTCCAAATTTTCTTCCTTCTTTGATTATTTTCTCGAATGTTTTTAAACTATTTCCATGCATCTCAGTTTCTTCTTTACTGCTTGACAATAAATTATGTGCTTCATCAATCACTATGTTTAGAATTGATTTCACTTCATTATTCCCTTTACTTTCAGTTTTATTATCGTATAATATATTAGATATCAATGAAGGTATTACTTCTTTCATCTCTTTATTTACATTTCCTAATTGAATTACGCATATATTTTTATTTTCAAAAATACCATTTTCCAATTCTTCTGTTGAAGATTCAAAGATTTTTAAAAGTTGTAATTTTTTATTAGCCATTCTAAACATTAAGGGACTTATATATTCAAAATTTATTCCGTTTTCATTTCTTTGTACAATCTCTAATAATAATTCAAATTCAAACCTATCTAGCGAATTTTCAATTGGTTTTATTCTAATCCCAAGCTTGTCAATATCTTCCAAACTTTTTAAGTTATAGTTATTGTTGTCATAATAAAATTCTCCTGTCTTTCCATTAAATTTTATCCTATCTATATTTTCAAAATATTGTTCTGCATAGTTTCTTATTGAATAAAACATTGTATTTTTCCTGTTATAAATAATTCTCTTTATTAAATTAAGTCCTCTATGGTTATCTAAATCTAATTCTTTTTTTGAATTCTCATAGGCTTTTCTTATAATAGGCATTTGAGTCTTTTCTGTAGCATTCAATATTATTCCCCAATCTTCAGCTGATAATTCTTTAAAATCAAATGGTATTTTGCTAGCATTATCTTTTCTAGTATTCAAGTTAAATATTTTCTTTTTTTCTTCATTGCAAATTGCATTTCCACCATATTCATTATTTAAATCAAAAATTAATATTTTAGAATTATCTTTTTGGGGAAGATTTTCAATCTTTTCTATATATTCCTTCAATATTTTAGACATTGTGTTAGATTTACCACTCCCTGTATTTCCAAATATTCCTATATGAGAAGGTATTAACTGATTTATGTCTAATGCAATATCATTAGAATTATCAAAAAGATTTTTTCCTATTTTTATTGATTCTTTGGGTCTATAAAAAATAATTTCAAAATCTTCTTTTTCTAAAGTTTCTATTTTTGCTTCTACTATTGGCAATAGTCTTAATCCTCCTAAGAATTTTCCGTTTGTAATTCTTCCTTTAACTTCAAGTTCAACTAAATACGCTATTTCTTTAGACTCATTATTATCAAATTTTAAATATTCACCTACTATTTGGCATATTATAATATCTAGTCCGACTCTTGTTTTTACATAACTATTTATTTGAGGGGCTGGAATTATATTTCCATTTTCTATAATATGAGGAGGCAACTTTTGATCCATCTTTGCCAAAATTTTTATTCCTCTAACTTCAACTATTTTACCTATGAGCATTATTTTAACACTCCTTCAATTATATTAGAACATCTTTTTACTGTTCCTATTTTTTCTTTTAATTGGTTTATAATAATAACTTTATTACCATGTTTTTTTATCGTTTCTGGAAGCTCTTCATCATTATTATATCTAAACCAAATTACTGTTAAAGATGATTCTATCGCATCGGATATTATTCCATTTAGATGTTCATCATTACCAGAATATCCAATTACTATTAAAACTGCATTCTGCTTTATAAGTTCCTCCTTCATCAAAAACATTAATTCAAAAAATCTTGGTCCGAGTGCTGTTTCATACTTTTTATTTCCAGGATATATAATTGCATCTTGTTTTAAAATTCCTTTTGTCACACTACCATGCAATTTTGCAGTTATAAATGTAGGCACCTTTTTGTTATATTTAAAATTATATCCAATAACATCAAAGAAATTTGTTTTTTTATATGAATCTGCACTAAGTACATTATTCATATAACTTTTATCTTGTAAAATTGTTTCTACAATATCATCATAGTTTAATGTAAAAATGTTAATTTTATATGATGAATCTTGCCTATTTTCTGTAGTATCAACTAGAGTGTATACATTTTTCATTAATGTTCCTATATCTTGTAAATCACTACTATTCATATCTAGTTCTTTCTCTGCTTGGTTAAATTCTTCAACGAATAATCTTTCTGCCATTTTTCTATCTTGTCCATTTAATGAATTTAACTTTTCTTCAAAAGAATTACTGATTCCCTTATATTTCTCATTTAAAAATTCATTTGTTTTGCTAAAACCAACTAATTGTGGGAAAGATCTTCCGTTTACTCCTGAACCAAAAAGGAAATTAATATTAGCAGAAGCAAAAATTTCTCTTATTTTATATCTTTCAATTAATTCTCTATTCAATTCTTCTTCTGTTTTTTCTTTCATGTCTATTTCATCGTTCAATAATTCCCCCATGTTCATTCCTCTTTTCTTAACAAAGTTAATTTTTTGCTTATTTTATCACAAAAGCTCAAAAAAAGAAAGTGCTTTCACAAACACTTCCAATTAAATTTTGTCCATAAACATATTTTTTAACAAGAAATATATATTGTTCCCACACGTCTTATCAACTTTTATCGCTACACTTCAAGATAATGTGACCTACTTAATTGCGTCTACACTGTTGTCGCAATTGGAAAACTTCTATAAAGTTTCAATCCTCCT
>CALXVK010000118.1 GCA_944391975.1 uncultured Clostridia bacterium | reverse complement strand
GTTAAAGGATTATCTACAATTGGAGTTACAACTGGTGTAGAATTTTTACAAAAAATGAATTTTACAGATGTCACGGGTAATGAAGGATTAGCATTAGCTTTAGGTGGATTTACAAATGGAGCATCTATTTTGCAAATGGCAGCTGGTTATGCAATGATATCAAATAATGGAGTTTATATTGAACCAACTTTTTATACTAAAGTTGAAGATTCTGAGGGAAATGTCTATTTAGAACCTAAATCTGTTGAAGAAAGATCAACTCAAATGATGAGTGCTTCAAACACATATATAATGAAAAATATGCTTCAATCTGTTCTTCAATCTCAATATCAAGGGACCGCTACTTATGCTACAATAGATGGAATGGATACAGCTGCAAAAACTGGAACAACAAATGATGACGCAGACAGATGGCTTTGTGGTTTTACAAATTATTATGCTGCAGCATGTTGGTTTGGATATAATGAGAAAGAAACAATTATACCATCAACTGCTCGTACAGCAGGAGGAATTTGGACGGCTGTTATGAGAGAAATTCATACAGGATTAGAATCAAGTACATTTACTGTTCCTGAAGATATTGTTACTGTAACAGTTTGTAGAGATTCTGGTATGGCTGCATCAGATAAATGTACAAATACTTATCAAGAAATATTTGTAAATGGAACTGTTCCTGAAAGCTGTAATGTTCATGGTAATTCATATAAAATTTGTAATTCTACAGGATTATTAGCTAGTGAATATTGTCAAGATTATAGTACTAGATATTATAAAAGTTTACCATCTTCAGAAGCTGACGGAGATTGGACTACTAGTTATTCTGGAGAATATAGTGTAAGTATACCAACTTCTGTATGTCCACATACTGCTGATAGTTATACTTATGAAGATTAAAGGGGTGTTTTATGAAAATATACAATACGTTAACTAGACAAAAAGAAGAATTTAAGTCAAACATAGAAGATGAAGTCCGCATGTATACTTGCGGACCAACTGTTTATAATTATGCACATATTGGAAATTTAAGAGCATATCTTTTTATGGATAATCTAAGAAGAGTATTAAAATATAATGGATATAAATTAAAGCATGTTATGAATATAACAGATGTTGGTCATCTTGTTTCAGACGCTGATGAAGGTGAAGACAAAATGATGAAAGCGGCTCGTAGAGAAAATAAAGATCCATATGAAATAGCTGAATTTTATATGAATGCATTTTTTAAAGATTTAGATGATTTAAATGTAGATAGACCAGAAATTATTGCAAGAGCAACAGAGCATATAAAGATTATGGAAGAATATGTAAAAAAAATCATTGAAAATGGATATACTTATCAAACAGATGATACAATATATTTTGATACATCAAAACTTGATAAATATGGAGTATTATCTAACCGTAAAGTAGAAGACCAAAAAGCAGGTGCAAGAGTCGAATTTGATACTGGAAAAAAGAATATATCAGATTTTGCACTATGGATTAAAGCTCCAGAAAATCATATTATGAAATGGGATTCTTTTTTTGGTAAATGCTATCCAGGTTGGCATTTAGAGTGCTCTGCAATGGGATATAAATATTTAGGAGAAAATTTTGATATTCACACAGGAGGAATTGATCATATTCCAATTCATCATGAAAATGAAATTGCTCAAAGTAAAGGATTTTCAGGAAAGATTCCAGCAAATTATTGGATGCATGTAAATTTCATGTTAGTAAATGGCGAAAAAATGTCAAAGAGTTTAGGAAATGTCTATACTCTTTCTGATTTAAAAGAAAAAGGATATGAACCTATGGACTTTAAAATGCTTATGTTTACTTCAACATATAGAAGCCAGATGAATTTTACATGGGACGCTTTAGATTCTGCTAAAGTTTCACTTCAAAGATTAAGAGAAGGATATTTAAAAGAATTAGATGGAAATGATAGAATAGATGAATTAGAAATTAAAGATTATGAAAATAGATTTTCAGAAGCAATTAATGATGATTTGAATATGCCTGTTGCAATGAGTGTTGTTTGGGATATTATCAAAAATCAAAAAAAATCTAAAGATTTTGCAAATTTGCTATTAAAATTTGATGAAGTTTTAGGATTAGATTTAAAAAATTATAAAAAACAAGATGATAAATTACCTGATGAAATTGTAGAATTAGTATCTAAAAGAGATGAAGCTAGAAATTCTAAAGATTGGGCTGAATCAGATAGAATTAGAGATTTACTTATTTCTAAAGGATATAAAGTTCAAGATACTAAAGAAGGAACTGTTGTTAAGAAAGGATAGATTAATGAAATTACTAGAAGAAAAAGATAAAGAAAAATATAAAAAGTTTTTAGAGTCTCATGAAAGATGTAATTTTCAACAATCTTTAGAATGGGGAGAAGTTAAGGATTCTTGGATAAAAGAAGTAATTTTATCTGAGGATGAAAAATGTAATATTAGAGGTTCATTATGTGTTTGGATTAGAAAGATGCCTATATTTGGAAATATGATGTATGTAGCGCGTGGCCCGGTTTGTGATATTCATGATAAAGAAGTTTTAGAGGATATTAGAAAAGGTGCAGACAAGCTTGCAAAAAAATATAATGCTTTTGTTTTAAGAATGGAACCTGATGTTGAAAAATCTGATACAGAATTCAGAAAAATAGTAGAAAATTTAGGATTTAAAGTAAAAGATGATAGTAAAGATTTTAAAGATGAAATTCAACCACGTTTTGTTTTTCAACTTGATTTAAGAGGAAAAACAAAAGATCAAATTTTTAGTGAATTTCAATCTAAAACTAGATATAATGTAAGATTAGCAGGAAGAAAAGGAGTAGTTATTAAAGAAGGAAATAGAGATGATTTAAAAGTTTTTCATGATATAATGGTTGAAACTGGAAAAAGAGATAATTTCTTAATTCGTTCTTTATCATATTTTGAAAAAATGTATGATGAGCTTGCTCCTGAACATATGAAACTTCTTTTAGCATATCATGAGGATAGAGCTATTGCAGGTATTATACCAATTATGTATGGAAATAAAGTATGGTATTTATATGGTGCAAGTAGTAATACAGATAGAAATCTTATGCCAAATTATTTGCTTCAATGGAC
>CALXVK010000117.1 GCA_944391975.1 uncultured Clostridia bacterium | reverse complement strand
TACTGCTTCTCGTGCGAATAGTTAGTGCAGTGCGATTTTAAATTAAAAATGAAAGGATAAAATATGAAAAATATTTATTTTGTTAGACATGGTCAAACTGATTATAATTTAAAAGAAATAATTCAAGGAGCTTCTGATATTGAACTTAATGAAACAGGTATAAAACAAGCATATCAGACAAAAGAAAAATTAAAAGATATTAAATTTGATAAAATATATTCTTCTCCTTTAAAAAGAGCAAAGAAAACAGCTGAAATTATAGGAGAAGATAGAAAAATTACTGTTGAAGTTGATGATAGATTAAAAGAAATATCATTTGGAATAAATGAAGGAAATAAATATGGAACATATGACTATTATGGATTTTGGAATTATAATAATCCGCATTTATATTCAGAAGCAGAAGATGTTAGAGACTTTCTAAAAAGAGTTTCAAATTTTTTAGATTCATTAAAGAATATTGATGCAGTAAACATTTTACTTGTTGCTCATGGAGGAGTTGCTAAAGCAGTAGCTGCTTATTTTAATGGTATTCCTGAAGATGGACAAATAGATAAACTGACAAAACTAGAAAATTGTGAAGTCCTAAAATTTAAATTAGATTAGTTTTTAATATAATAAAGGAGTGTATAATTTTTATATTATAAAAAAGATTATGAAGAGAATTGATAAAATTAATTATTATTTGGATATTGCTGAAACAGTTGCTTCTAGAGGAACTTGTTTAAGAAAAAAGTGGGGAAGTGTTATTGCAAATCATGATCAAATCATTTCAACAGGATATGTTGGAGCACCTCGTGGAAGACAAAATTGTTGTGATTTGGGATATTGTATGAAAAAAAAGATCTTTCCTGATAAAAGACATAGTGGATATGATGCTTGTAGATCTGTTCATGCTGAACAAAATGCGATAATTTCTGCTTCTAGACAAGAAATGCTTCGGTGGAGATATGTTTTTAGTAGGATATAAAGAAGGATATAAATATGAAGAAGGTGCTTCTCCATGTTTAATGTGTAGAAAAATGATAATTAATGCAGGAATAAATAAAGTTTATGTAAGAGAAAGTAAAGATAAATATAAAATATTTATTGTTCAGGATTGGATTGATAATGATGAATTATTAAATGGACAATTGGAATATTAAAAAACTGAATGAGTGTTCAAAAGTTAAAAAAGCTTGGTACTACAGATGTATCAAGCTTTTTTGAAAAATAGATTGTAAACTTTAATGCTTTATGATAAAATGTGGCTATTAAAATTGAATAAGAAAGGAATTTGATATATGGATACATTGAAAGTTACAGATATAAAAGACATGCTTGATAAAACAAAAGAATTATATGGAGATAGACCTGTATATAGACTAAGAGGAGAAGAGCCAGGAAAATTTAAAGAAATTACTCATAGAGAAGCAAGAGATATGGTTGATTGTCTTGGAACAGCTCTAGTTTCTTTACTTAATTTAAAAGGAAAAAGAATAGCAATTATTGGAGAAAATAGATATGAATGGGAACTTGCATATTTATCTGTAGTTGCAGGAACAGGAACAGTAGTTCCGCTAGATAAAGCACTTCCAGAAAATGAAATAGATAGTTTAATAAGACGTTCAGAAGTTGAAGCAATTTTTTACTCAGAAAAATATGAACCAACTTTAAAAAGATTAGCACAAGATGGAACTACAAAATTAAAACATCTTATTTCTTTTGATGCAGATGCTCATAAAGATGGAGTATATGCTTTTAAAGAATTAATTCAAAAAGGAAAAAGATTAATTGATGATGGAGATATTGCATTTTTGGAAGCAGAAATTGATCCAGAAGCTATGACAATTATGTTATTTACTTCAGGTACAACATCAGCTTCTAAAGCAGTTGCGCTATGCCAAAGAAATATATGTGGAAATTTAATGGACATGGGAAGAGTTTTATATATGATTACACCTGAAGATGTGATGTTATCTTTTTTACCAGTTCATCATGTTTTTGAATGCACAGTTGGATTTTTACTATCTTTTTATAAAGGTTTATGTACTGCATTTTGTGATGGACCTCGTCATATTTTAGATAATATAAATGAATATGGTGTTACTTTTATGGTATGTGTTCCGGCAATTTATGAAATGATTTATAAAACTATACTTAAAAATCTAGAAAAAGCTGGTAAATTAGATGCTGTAATGCAATTAGCAGAAGCTCATAAAAATGATACAATGGAAGAAAGAGCAAAAATATTTAAAGACATTCATGCCATATTTGGTGGAAAAATAAAATTATTAATAAGTGGGGCTGCTGCATTAGATAGTCATGTTGAAGAAGGATATAGAAAATTTGGTATTAATTTAGTTCAAGGTTATGGTTTAACTGAAAGTTCACCTGTTGTTTGTGTTAATACTTTCCCAGGAAAAGATGAAACAAATCATAAATGTGGAACTATTGGAAAAGCACTTCCAAGTGTTGAGGTTAAAATTGAAGATCCTAATGAAGAAGGCATTGGTGAACTTATTGTTAAAGGACCAAATGTCATGTTAGGATATTATGGAAATGAAGAAGCTACAAAAGAAACAATTGAACCAGGCGGATGGCTTCGCACAGGAGATTTATGTAGGATTGATGAAGAAGGTTACATTTACATTTCTGGAAGAAAGAAAAGTGTTATAGTTCTTAAAAATGGTAAAAATATTTTCCCAGAAGAGATGGAAAATTTAGTAAATAAAATAGAAGGCGTAAATGAATCAATGATTTATTCAGTTTTAAATATTGATGCCAAAGATGAGAATGATATAAAAATTGCGGTTGAGGCAGTTTATGATAAAGAAGTTATGAAAGAAATGTATAACACAGAAGATGAAGAAGAGATTCATAATATTATTTGGAATAAAATTAAAGAAATTAATAAAACAATGCCTTTATATAAAGCAATTAGAGGTTTAACTATAACTCAAGAACCAATTGCTAAAACAACAACTGGGAAAATAAAAAGATATGAAGAATTAAAAAAGATTCAAAATAGAAAAAAATAATATTTATTTTATAAAAGTACCTTAAAAATAGGTACTTTTTTGTTATATATGTGGAATATTGTATAATTAAATGCACGTAGGTAACATAAAAATATAGACACATAATTAAAAATCAAATAAAATGTTAG
>CALXVK010000116.1 GCA_944391975.1 uncultured Clostridia bacterium | reverse complement strand
CTTTCTAAAAGTTGTTATAATACTTCTTTCAATCTCTTTATATCTTTCCATATTTTCTCCAATTAATGTCAATTAAATATTTATTTTATTTCTATTACTTCATATCCTGCTTCTTGTATAGCATTTTTTATTTCAGAATCAGAAATTTCTTTATTTAACTTGATAATAGCATTTTTTTCTTCTAAACTTACATTAACTTCCTCAACACCATCAATTTCTTTTAAAGCTTTTTCAACATTCATTTTACAATGATTACAAGCCATTCCTTCAATACTAACTAATTTTTCCATTCTTAATTTTTCCTCCTTATTAATTTCTATATTATTTTTTTCTAAACTATTGTTACAAAATCCATCATTACAATCATTAATTTTAAAATGTGGTTTAAATCTTTTAAGTCTTAAAGCATTTGTTACAACACATACAGAGCTTAAACTCATGCAAGCTGCTCCAATCATTGGACTTAAAGTGATACCAAATGCAGGATATAAAATTCCACAAGCAACTGGTATTCCTATTATATTATAAATAAATGCCCAAAACAAACTTAACTTAATATTTCTAATAACAGATTTACTTAAATCAATAGCTGTTACAACATCTAATAAACTATTCTTTATTATAACACAATCTGCTGATTCTATTGCTATATCTGTTCCTGAGCCTATTGCTAATCCTACATTACTTCTTACCAAAGCAGGACTATCATTTATACCATCACCTACAAATGCAACTTTTTTTCCTTCTTTTTGAAGTCTGTCAATTTCTCTTTCTTTATCTTGAGGTAAAACTTCTGAAATAACTCTGTTTATTCCTATTTCATTTCCAATACTATTTGCAACTAATGAATTATCTCCTGTTATCATAATTGTATCTATATTTCTCTTCTTTAATTCTTTAATTGCTTGATAACTTGTTTTCTTAATTGTATCTGCAACAGCAATAATACCAATAACATTTTTATCATCAGAAAAATAAAGTACTGTTTTTCCACTATTTAATAAATCTTTTGCTTTTGAATTAACTTTTTCAGTATTAATATTATTCTCTTTCATAAATGCTATATTTCCAGCAAAATAAGTTTTTTGTTCTATTACACCTTTAACTCCCCTACCTGAAACTGTTTCAAATTTTTTCACACCATTAAATATAATTTTACTATCTTCTGCTTTTTTTACAATAGCTTCTGCTAATGGATGTTCAGATGACTTTTCTAAACTTCCAGCAATTTTCAGTAATTCATTTTCATTTATCAAAGAAACTATATCAGTAACTTTTGGTTTTCCTTCTGTTATTGTTCCTGTTTTATCTAAAACTACGGTATCCACAGAATGAAGTATTTCTAAGCTTTCTGCAGACTTTATTAAAATACCATTTTCTGCACCTTTTCCAGTTCCAACCATAATTGCAACTGGAGTTGCTAATCCCAATGCACAAGGACAAGATATTACTAAAACAGAGATTCCTATGCTTAATGCAAATTCAAAGCTATATCCTGCAAGCAGCCATATAATAACAGCTAAAATTGCAATAGTTATAACTATTGGAACAAAAACACTACTTACTTTATCTGCAATTTTAGAAATCGGTGCTTTAGAATTACTTGCCTCTTCTACTAATTTTATTATTTGAGAAAGAGTTGTATCATCTCCAACATTTATCGCTCTAATTTTTATATATCCATTTTTATTTATTGTTCCAGAAACAACTTTATCCCCAACTTTTTTATAAACTGGAATTGATTCACCAGTAATACTAGATTGATCAATACTTGCTTCACCTTCAATAATCACTCCATCAATTCCTATGCTTTCTCCTGGCTTTATTATAACTTCATCATCTTTAACTATTTCTTCAATACCAACTTCTATTTCTTTTCCATCTCTTACAACAACTGCTATTTTTGGTGCTAAATTAATAAGTTTACTAATTGCATCTGATGTTTTTCCTTTTGATTTTGTTTCTAAATATTTTCCGACTGTTATTAATGTAAGAATAGTACCAGCTGACTCAAAATAAAGATTATTCGCATAATTTTGCACAATTTCTATATTATTATGTCCTAATCCATATCCAATCATATAAATTGCAACTATGCCATAAATTGTTGCTGCAGATGAGCCTATCGCAATTAATGAATCCATATTTGGCATACCTTTAAATAATTTCTTAAATCCACTAATAAAATAGTTTCTATTAACATATAAAATTGGCAATAACAATAAAAATTGAGTAAAAGCAAATACTAAAGAGTTTTCAGTTCCATGAAACATATTCATAATAAAGCTTGGTATTGGAATTCCAAACCAATCTTTAAACATATGATACATAGCTACATACATAAGAGGTATCCAAAAAATCAAAGAAATTATTAATCTATGTTTCATACTTTTCATGTCATTATATACTGATGAATTTTTAATTTCTTTTTTAGATTTACCATTTTCTTTACTTTCATGTAAAGTAGCTCCATATCCTATATCAATAACAGAATTTATAATTTTATCTGTATTTGTTATTTTATCATCATATTCAACCACCATATTATTTGAAAGTAAATTAACATTTACTTCTTTTATCCCGTTCTAATTTTCTTACAGCTTTATCAACATGAGCTGAGCAACTAGAACAAGTCATTCCTTGTATATCAAATACTTTCTTCATATTTCCTCCCAATTATTGTAATTTTTTTATCAAACACATAACATCATCTATAATTTCAGTATTTCCATTTTTTATATCTCTAACAACACAAGTTCTTAAATGATTTTCTAATACATTATTTCCTAGACTTTTTATTGCTTTGGAGATTGCTGCTATTTGTATTAAAACATCATCACAATATCTGTCATCTTCAATCATCTGTTTAATCCCTTTTACTTGTCCTTCAATAATATTTAATCTACGAATTAAATTCTTTTTTTCCTGTTCTGTTCTTTTAGTTAATTTTTTATTGCTACTATTAGAATTATCGCATTTTTCACATTTCATAAAAATCCTCCTTTATAAAAATAATTTTTATGCAAGAAAATTATATACCCCTATAGGGTATATGTCAATAAAAAATTTAACTCAATAAAAATTATTGATATTCAATCGAAAAATCACTCTGTTCAATTAATATTTTATTTCCCTCAAAAGCTGGATGTTTTATATTATTATCTT
>CALXVK010000115.1 GCA_944391975.1 uncultured Clostridia bacterium | reverse complement strand
ATTCAAGATATTTCAGTTCAATCAACCAAAAATTGTGAAATCGAATATGAAGGAGAAACATATTTGTTTTCAATAAGTGTAGTGGGCTATGGCATAACTGCTGAATATGCAGAATAATATTAACAATAATACAAAATCTCTTAATTAAAACTAATAATTTTAGTTTTGGTTAAGAGATTTTTTATTATAAAATTCTGTGTTAGGGGAATATATTTTTATAAATATTGTATATAAAATCAATTTTTCTAAAAAAGTTATAGCATAATTTTTGTCTATATGATAAAATTATAAACATGTTTAGGGGAAACAAATGAATATTGGAGGAAGAACATTGGAAAAATTATTTGTTATTGATGGAAATAGTATTTTAAATAGAGCTTTTTATGGAACTATGAGTAGTAGACTTATGCAAACATCTGATGGAACTTATACTAATGCTGTATATGGATTTTTGGCAATTTTATTTAAAGAATTAGATGACATAAAACCTGAATATATAGTTGTTAGTTTTGATGTTAAAGCTCCTACTAAAAGACATGAAATGTATAAAGAATATAAAGGAACAAGAAAAGGAATGCCTGATGAACTTGCTTCACAAATGCCTTTAATAAAAAAAGTATTAACTGCTATGAATATAAAAATTATTGAAAAAGAAGGATATGAAGCAGATGATATTTTAGGAACATTATCAAGATATGGAGAAAGTCAAGGGTTAGAAGTAATTTTACTTACAGGAGATAGGGATTCTTTTCAATTAGCAACAGATAAAACTATAATTCGTATTCCTCATACAAAACAAGGAAAAACAGAAACAGAAGAGTTTGATAAAAAGAAAATTATGGAAGTATATGGAGTTGAGCCAAAAGCATTAATTGAAGTTAAAGGTTTAATGGGAGATTCTTCTGACAATATTCCAGGTGTTAGTGGAATTGGTGAAAAAACAGCATTAAATTTGATAAAAGAATATGGAACTATTGATAATCTTTATAAAAGTATTGAAGATGGAAATACTACTGTAAAGGGAAAAACAAAAGAAAAATTAGAAAATGGAAAAGATATGGCATATCTTTCTAGAACGCTTGGAACAATTAATGTAAATAGTCCTATTGAAAAAAATTTAGAAGATTTTAGATATAAAGATTGGAATAAACAAGAAGTTTTGAAAATTTTTCAAGAATTAAGATTTAATAGATATATTGAAAGATTTAATTTACTTGATGATACACCACAAGAAGAAAAAAAAGATATAAAAGATTTATTTGAAGTTAAAAAAATAGATTTAAAAGAAATATATGATCAAATTGTTAATGAAAAAATTTTATATTATTATTTTGAAAGTATTGAAGATGAAGAAGAAAGTCCTGTTAGACTAAAATTTAAAAGTTTAAAAATTGCAATTCAGGACAAAGTATATAGTATAGATTTTGAAAAAGATAAAGAATTAATAAAGAAGATTTTTGAAAATGTTGAAATTTTAAAATGTGGATATGAGCAAAAATTAGATTATATTTTATTAAAACAATCAGGAATTGAACCAAAAAACATTATGTTTGATGTTAAAATTGCAACATATCTTTTAAATTCTAGTTCAAATCAATATGATTTAGAAGAACTTAGCAATACTTATTTAGATTTAAATATATCTTCACTATTAAAAACAGATAATAAAAACACCCAAACTAGTTTATTTGATAATGAAGAAAAAGAAGAAGATAATATTCAATATGAAATTTATGCATATTTAATTTCAAAATTGCATAAAAAATTAGAAAAAGAATTAGATAATATTGGTTCATTAAAATTATTTAATGAAATTGAAATGCCACTTGTAGAAGTTTTAGCAGAAATGCAATACACAGGTGTTTATGCAGATCAAAAAGAAATTATAAAATTTGGAAATAACTTAAGTTCAAAAATAGAAGAATTAAGAATAGATATATATAATTTAGCAGGAAAAGAATTTAATATAAATTCTCCAAAACAATTAGGAGAAGTATTATTTGAAGATTTAAAATTGCCTGTATATAAGAAAAATAAGAGTGGATACTCAACAGATGTTGATGTTTTAGAAAAATTAAAAAATAAACATCCTATTATTGAAAAAATCTTAGATTATAGACAATTAGTAAAATTAAATTCAACTTATGTAGAAGGTTTGATGTCTCATATAAATGAAAAAACTGGAAAAATTCACACACGTTTCCATCAAACAGTTACAGCAACAGGTAGATTAAGTAGTACAGAGCCAAATCTTCAAAATATTCCAACTAGAACTGACTTAGGTAAAAAAATAAGGAAAGTATTTAAAGCAGAAAAGGGAAAAATACTTATAGATAGTGATTATTCACAGATTGAACTTAGAGTTTTAGCACATATTTCAAATGATGAGATAATGATTAATGCATTTAATCAAGATCAAGATATTCATACTATTTGTGCTTCTCAAATTTTTAATGTGCCAGTTGATAAGGTTTCTAAACAGTTAAGAAGCAGAGCAAAAGCAGTAAACTTTGGTATTGTATATGGAATAAGTGATTTTGGTTTATCAGAACAAACAGGAATTAATATAAAAGAAGCTAAAGAATATATTGAACAATATTTAGAAAAATATTCTGGAATAAAAAAATATATGGATGATGTAGTTGAGCAAGCTAAGAAAAAAGGTTATACAGAGACAATGTTTGGAAGAAGAAGATATATTCCAGAAATAAAATCTAATAATTATATGGTAAGAAAATTTGGAGAAAGAGCTGCTATGAATACTCCAATTCAAGGAACAGCTGCTGATATTATGAAGATTGCTATGATTAAGGTATATAAAAGAATTAGTAAAGAAAATTTAAAATCAAAAATTATTCTTCAAATTCATGATGAGCTTTTAGTTGAAGCACCAATCGATGAGGCAGATGAAATAAAGAAAATTTTACATGAAGAGATGGAGTCAGCTGCTAAACTTTCAGTTCCATTAAAAGTGGAAGTTGAAGAAGGAAATAGTTGGTATCAAGCAAAATAATGTAAAATTTGCTAAAATTCGATAAAAATCTGTTGCAATAAAAAATCTTAAATGTTATAATAATTATTGGTATAAATTAGTTTAGGAGGAAAAATAAGTGAGATTAAGCTCAAAAATAGATATGGATAACTCATCTACAGAGATTTTAAATCCAGTCTATGAAGCAAAAGTAATATCTTGTTTTATTAAAGCTTT
>CALXVK010000114.1 GCA_944391975.1 uncultured Clostridia bacterium | reverse complement strand
AATAGTAATAATAGGGTTAGCTAGTTCAATAAATATATTAAATGCAAGCTTGAATGAAAGAAAATATGAATTTGAAATGCTAAATAGTATAGGAGCAACAAATAGAAATATAAATAAGATGTTGATTTATGAATGTATAATTATATTTTTAAAAGCTTTGATAATCTCATTAATAATCTCAATACCAATAATTTATAAGATAATAGAATATATGAAAAATATAATAGTTTTGCAAGAAACATTAATACCATACACTAATATAGTAATATTTATATTAGCATTATTTATAGTGTCTTTAGTTGTAACAATTACCACAGGTAAGTCGATAAAAAGCAAAAATAGATAGTTAAATAAAAATACACTTAAAATATGAAAGTTTAAGTGTATTTTTATTTATAATTTTATAAAATTTGAATATTAGTTAGCAATATTATATTATATTATATTATATTATTTAAACAGGTTAGCGGACCTGAGTCCGCTAATCAAAATAGGTAAACATATCATCAAAATTAGTTAAATAGATTAGTTACACAAATATCAAAATTACACAAATAATTTTTATAAATTAGTAAAAATTCATATAAACTTGGTAATTTGATACATTTGAATAAACTATTGAAATATTGTATGTTCCTGCAGGAATTGGATTGGAGCTACGATCTATAGTATACCAAGCTCCATCACATATAAGAGTAAAAGAACGTTGCTCGCTTCCGTCAGATTTTTTTAGCCGTATAATTACAGTACCTTCTGAGCAAAAAAGAGGAACAGCACAATATTTAATTTTTGTTATACTTCCGTCTATTCTTACAGTTGTATCATCTGGATAGACGAAATCATTTACAGGAGTAGCAGCAAGAACAACTGCATCTTCTGAGCCAATGGATTCGACAGTACTTTTTTCATCTGTCACTTCGGCTGCAAAAACATTAACAGGTGCACAGATACTAAAAATTAACAACAGTGATAAAATAGTATGAAAAAGTTTTTTAGTCATAAAATATCCCTCCATAAAGATGCGATATGTTTACCTTCTCACCAGTAAACCATACAAGAATATAGTTACTGAATGAGTTCGTTAAAAGTTGCGTTAGCAACAATAACGATTAGATTATAGTATAATTTTTCTATAATGTCAACAAAATTAAAGTTGACTTTAATATAAATAAATATAAAATATATCCAAATATAATGCATTTTGTTTATTTGGTATTATTTTCTCATTTTTCATTTAATTGGAATGAAAAACAAAAAAATCTTGTATCCTTAGATACAAGATTTTTTCAACCAATTTTTCATGGTGGGCAGGAAATTCGTACGAATTCGCTAACCTTTGATATTAAAGCATTTTAATTTTATGACCGTGCAAATCATGTGCAAATAAAATACCATCAAATAATGTTATATATTGTTATAAAATTACAAATATTTATTGTCAATATAATTTGTATAATATGTAAAGAATAGATATATAATCTGTGTTCCTTCTTTCATTTTATTCTTTTAAAGTATATTCACTTATATCAGGCTCTATAAATATAGTATCTTCTACATTATCAAATTTATATTCTTTTTCTGTTAGAGTATTACCACCTGTAGATTTAACAAATAACCCTGTATCTTTTTCTATATATGTTTCTGTTGCTTCAGAAGTTAAAGATGTTGATGACATAAATCCTTTTATGTTATAGCACTCTTTGCCATCATAATTAACTGATTTTATACTCGAGGTTATACAGCCTAAAAATGTTTGCCATTTATTATCTGTTTCTAAACCATTATAAATATTTACAGACATAATCGTACCACTATCTAATTCAGCTGTTTTATTATCTGTATTATCCCAAAATGTATCTGTTCTTTCTCCATTATCATACATTGATATTTTTGATATTTCTCCATTTATGTTTCTTTCCAAAAATACAACTTGTTTATTATCTTTTTTATAGTATTCCATAGTTACAATTGTTCCATTACCTTCTGTTGCAACAGATTTTATATAATAATTAGAACTGTTAGAATATTGTGAAATTTTATCTTGTAAATCTGTAATAATAATATAATTTTTAATAGTGTGAATTAGTACAATGATAATTAAAATTGCTATTATAATTCCTATTATTTTTAATACTTTTTTTATTTTCATATTCAATTACCTCCTCTTCTGTGCAACCTAGCTATCATGAGCATTTCTGCTTTTAGACCTATGGCTTTGCGTCATAAACTTTCGTTTACTTTGCTCTTTTACAATATCTACATATATTATAGTATATTTCTATATTTCTGGCAAATTTAACTCAGCGATAACTTACTATTTTCTATTACAATTATATATCATAAATAAGAGTAATTATCAATATAACTACTCTTATGAAATTTTTATTATACTTTTAATAGATTATTATTTATCAGATTTTAAAGCTTCTAATATTATTTGAATACCATCGCAAAATCCATTTTTATAAAATCTTTCATTATCATAAGCAGTTAGAGAATTTTGCCTTTCCATGTAACCTTCTAATCTTTCTAAAATAAATTCTCTAGTATTATTAAAATGTGGTGGTAAATTCTTAATAGCTACTAATAAATCTTCATAGGTTATAGGCAAATTTTTAGTTATTTCTTTTATATTTTCATTATCAATTTTCGTATGCTGATATAAGCTATCTTCTCTTTCTCTATAAATTGTATCTAGTAATGAATTATCTACAAAATCTGTTATTTCTACTTTTTTATTCATATTATACCTTCTTTCTTTATTATGGCTCTCATAATATATTAACATGAATTCCATGATAATATCAATAAAATATTGAAAAAAATTTATAATAAGGTGGAATTCGTATGAACAAATATAAAAACAGAAGTAATATTTCTGGAAAAGTTATTCATGATAGTAGAATTGAACATAATTTATCATTTGAAAAATTATCTAATAAGCTGGAATTATTAGGTGTAACTTTATATCCAAACGATATTTATTTGATAGAAAAAGAACAAAGAATTGTAAAAGATTTTGAATTAATGGCGATATGCAAAATACTTGATATTGATGCCAGAAAGATAAAAGAAGAATTATAGTTATATTTCAAATTTTACCTTTACAACTCGAGCAATTTCCTCAATGATAGTTTTATTTGTAAAATAGTATTGGTCGTATTCAAAGCCAAAAACTTTTTCAAAATTTTGGTTCTATAATTTTAATTGGGGTGTAAAAAACTCCAATTATTTTTTATAAAAAATAGCATTTATCTAAATTCTTTGA
>CALXVK010000113.1 GCA_944391975.1 uncultured Clostridia bacterium | reverse complement strand
TTTCATTCTCTCTTCTCCTTCTTTTTGTATAAACTCTGTAGTATTTAGAAAGAATGTTTTTTCTTTCGTGCAATAGAAAAAACTATTCTTCTATCTGTTAGTAAAAAACACTAACATATTAATTATACCATTTTTTGCAAATTATGTAAATTTTTTTGCTAAATATGATAAAACACCTTTTAAATTTCATAAAAAAAAGACTATGTTTATAGTCTTTTTATTCATATATTCCTATACCTTTCATATAATTTATATATCCACTATCAATATCATTCCATAATTTTATTTCAGTATCTAAAATATTCAAATCTAATTTTTCTCCAGAAACTCTTTCATATGCATCAATAATACCCTCTTTAAATCCATTTGGATATTTTCTACTTAATATTCTTGCAATATCAAAATATTTATTTCCAAACCCAGCAAATCCAAAATCTATTACTCCTGATACATGATTATTTTCGTCTAATAAAATATTACTTGAATTTAAATCCCCATGAACTAGACATGTATTATCCTTTTTTATAAATTCTTTATATTTCCAGAATTTTTTATCATCTTCTGATATATGCTTATTTATTAACTCATCTAAAAAATCAACTAAATTTAATCCTATTTTATCAGTTTTAAAAATATCATTTTTTTCAAATTTTGTTGTATGTAATTGATACATAAATTCTGAAATTTCTTTTGTTACATTTTTTATTTCTTCATCTGATAAACTATCTATTTTATCAGCTAAAGTCTCTCCTTGAATTTTTTTGTGAATACTAAATGGTCTTTGATTATCTTTTTGTAAATCTAATTTTACAGTATTAAAAAATGTTTTTCCATTGATGAATTTTGAAAATTCATAATCTTTTTCAATAGTTCTTGTCCAAAAATCATCTCTTGGAAATCTAAAAAAATAATCTCCATCATTTGTTTCAGCCTCAAACACTATATTTGTCCATCCTGTAGAAATTGGTATAATTTCTGTTATATTTTTATCACTTAAAGATTTTTTTATAATATTATTAAAATTTTCATCTAGTGAAAAATAATTTTTTTCCATATTTTGCCGCCCTTTCTTAAAGCTACTATATTAATTTTGATTTTCTAGTTCTTTTTTTACTAAGTCAATTATCTCCTTTTTAGAATCTTTATTATATTTATTAATAACAACAAAATCAAACTGCTTTCTTAAATTTTCATCAGTCATATATCTATTGTAATGCTCGTCTATTTCTTGTAATCTTTTTTTTTCAATTTTGGGATTTAAATTTCTATCTTTTAATTTTTGTTTTGGTATTCCTATATTTTCTGGTAAAAGATAAATTGTTTTTATATCTGGGCAAATTTTCTTAAAATCAAAAATACAAGGATAATGCATCTCAAAAACTGTATTTTTATTACTAAATAATGCTTCATATGTATAAGCATAAGTATTACCTAACATATCAAATTTATATGCAATTTTACCACCTTTTATCATTTCATCTAATTCTTCAGGAGTGACGAAGATTTTATCATCATTATTTTTTTCGCCTTTTCTAATTTCTCTTGTTGTTATTATTTTTATTTTTTCAAATCCTAGTTCTTTTCTTATTAAATCTTTATAAAAAGATTTTCCGACTCCTGTAACTCCGTACAATAGCTAGTAAAATCTTAAATCACCTCTTAAAAATTATTCTTAAAATTTAAACTATGTTTTCTACTATAACATATTTTTTCATAGTTGACAACATTTAAAACAAATTTAGATAATTTATAGATAATAAATAATATTTAATTACTTTTTATAATTTTTTTCATATACTAAAATTTTAACATCAAAAAAGAGCAGATAATACTGCTCCTTTTATAAATAAATTTTACTCTGCTAAAGCATCACATAAATCATTATAATTATCTATAGCTTCATCAAATTTTTCATCTATTTGAGATTCATCTAAAGAACTTGCATCAAATTCAGTTGTTACAATTTCTCCCATTCCATTTGTTACAGAGTATGAACCAGCTGGATATGAATCTTCTCCAACATATTGTGCACAATAATCATTATATTGTGTTTCATTTATAGTTTGATATTTATCTGAATCCTCTGTCCCATTTTGTTGTTCATACCAATTTTGTAAATTTCCAACATCTGTATAATCAAATCTATAATATTCACCTTCTGAAAGTCCACGTTCTACAATAAATTCAGTATGGTTAGTTAAGTCAATTATATGATATCCTCCTGAGTCCCATTGTGGAGATGCTGAAATTTGAGCAAAATATCCTTCTCCTTGTAAGTTTTTGAAAATACCTAAAAGATATATTTCTGAGTTAAAAGACATTTCAAGCTCTCCATTTTCATACATCATTTGAATTGTGCCTTGACCATAAGGGTATCCTCCACCTATTGATTCACTCATGAATTCTCCAGTATAAAATAATTCTGGAATTTCATCTCCATCTAAATCAGTTAAGAAAATATAATCTCCTTCAAAAGTTGCATATCCATTTGAGGCATCAGTAACATTATCGTACATCTCAAGTTCTTCACCAAAATTATTAGCAATTAGTGCTTCTTTGTAAGCTTCTAGCGCTGCTTCTGCATCTTTATTACTAGAAGATGGTTTTGTATCTTTTTTATCAGAATCATTATACTCATTTTTTAGATCTTCACTTGAAGTATAAGCTTTTTCAGCATCATCAAAAATTTCTGCTGGATCATCAGTTCCTACTTCATATGGTGTTTTTTCTGTTGTTTCTACAACTTCATAATCATCATAAACTTCATCAGAACTTTCTACATTGTAATCATCTTCATCTATATTAATTTC
Source organism: uncultured Clostridia bacterium (assembly GCA_944391975.1). GTDB lineage: Bacteria > Bacillota > Clostridia > TANB77 > CAG-508 > Scatovivens. The sequence goes on along the minus strand of CALXVK010000113.1, from coordinate 480 downwards.
ATATAAATCTTCACTATCTGTTACAATATACCATTCATACTCATCATTTTCTGGATTATATAGAAATTCTGTGTTAAATTCTTCACTTAATTCAAATTTAACTGTATCTACTTCACCTTTTTTATTTATATTATAAATATTAGCTGAATTTTTTCCATCCTTTTTTACTCCATATACTATAAGTTCTGGTACACCATCTTGTCCTAAATCAGAAAGAGCAATTTCAACATCTTCTAAATTTTTGAAGTTGTCTTCATCTTCTAATATTTTAATATATGTATCTCCCCAAGAAATTTCATCAGCTTTTGCCTCTTTTCCTGATTCTTCAGTTACTTTGTTTGATTTTTCCCATAAAAAGTATATTGCTAAAATAACTGCTACTATCACTAAATAAATTATAAATCCTATTATAAAATGTAATATTCTTTTTCCTAATGGCTTTTTAGGCTTTGGAGATTTTGTATCAGATTTTTTTGGACC
>CALXVK010000112.1 GCA_944391975.1 uncultured Clostridia bacterium | reverse complement strand
AGAGAATATGTTATTATAAGATTAAAAGGAGTTATGATTAATATGGAAAAATTTTTAAAAAATTATACAATCAATGAAGTATCAGAAGTTGTAGAAAAAATTAAAAAAATAGAAATAAGAAAAAAAGAATTTGAAGAACTTAAAGGAAAATTAGAGAATCATTTTAATTTTGAAATAGTTGATTATATTGTAAGTGATATATTAGAATGTGAAACATATAATCATGTTTGTTTAATGATAAATTTAGCTGTTTTAAATAATAGAATTTCTTTAGAAAATAGTATTATTTTAAAAAATGGACTGAAAAAATTGTTTAAAATAAATAATATGTTTGATAAACTTGATAAAGACAATTATATATTGGAAAATTCTAAATTTGATAAATGATAACAGAATATAATTTTAGAATTTTTTAAAGCCAAAATAGTATGAGTTAAATGGGCTAAATTAAGAAAACAAAATTCAGCTCATTGAGGTTTGCTTGAAAATGTTAAAATATAAGAAAATTCAATTCCAAAACTTATACCATGTTCCCAATAAAATTGCAAATACCTGGAAAATATGTTATAATAAAAAGAGTGATTTTATATCATGAGGTCCTATAAACAAAGCAAAAAAACGAATGGAGGTAGCTTTATGAAAAAACGGATCATCGCAATTGTAACTCTGAGTTTACTGGTAGTAATAATGCTTGCTGGGTGTAAAGAAAGTGGTTCCGACAGGGACACTAGAAACACATTAGAAGCAGGAAACACTCTCCAGGAAAATCAGCCAACTCCAACTGACATCGAATTTTCTCTTCAGAGGTATAATCTCATCAGGAGAGCATACTACCTGAACGGTGAAATCGAAAAGTCGCGTAATGTTGAATGTGAGGTGGATAAGCCTCTGGGATACATCTACTTGTTCCTTGATGGAATAGGTTGTGTCGCAAGAGATACTGTCGATGGGCAGGTAACTCCGCTCACGACATACCTTACTCCGGACAGTGAATTCTATACCACAGGAGCAACTGCAACAGCAGATTGGATACCCGATATAGATGGAACCTATGGAGAAAACAACGAGGGCATATTCTACTTTACAGTAGATGGTTCATACAAAGAATGGAATGGTATCTATTTCTACTCTAGTGAGTATTATGAGATAGAAGACCCCATGCTTTCTGTTATAACAAATGGAGAGGAGGCTAACCAGTAATGAGTAAAAGCGGAAAAATTTTGTCAGTCATCGCAATAATCGTTGTATTATTTTTCGGTGCAACGGCTATCGGACGGACAGTGTGGAACACATACTGGCACGATGTAGAAAAAGCCGATGATAACACATCCTATGAAAACAGGAAAAAAGTTGAAGACACTGCACGGGCTTATATTAGTTCTTATAATGCAGATGTGGATATTTATAACACATACTGTAATGATGAGAATGAAAATATGAAATCGTATGCAGAGTCGGCTCGAATTAGAGCCATCCAGACTGCAAACTCGTACAACGACTACTTGCAGAAAAATAGCTATGTTTGGGCTGATAATATGCCGGACGACTTACCCAGTACTCTTTCAACAGATATTGGGTCAGATGAAGCAGAGTAAATAATGCGAACCAAAGAGGCACCACGATGTGGCGCCTCTTTGGGTTTATTTTATAAATAAGATTTCCTCTTTATTATATTACTAATCTCTTCAACAAAAAGTTTAGGCTCAAAGTTTTTTTCATAATACTCATATCCAAAAACTTTTTCAAAATTTTTTATAGATAGATTCTTATTTCTATTAGATAAAGCATAATTAATATTATTTCTTATAGAATGAATATTAAAACCATATTCACAATGCAAATATGAATAAATTTTTTCAAGAGTAATGAACTCAATATCATTTTTTATAATATATTGTATAGACTTATTTATTAATTTTGTTCCAATATACGAAGTATTTAAGCCTAAAGAACGAAGTATATTTGTAATTTGTAAAACTTCACTTGGACTAAGTTTACTATTAGCAGTCCTCATTACTCCTTCCAACCTTTCTTTTAGAACTAATTTAATTATACTTAAATTATGTAAACAGTTCAAAAAGATAAAATGTGAGAAATAAGTGCATAAATGTGCATGATATGAACATTTATAAAGGTTGAAAGACAAAAATATATAAAATTTAAAAGTTTTTTTATTAAAAAACAGCTAAAAAGTAAAAAATGTGCAAATTTTGCACATACATATAATAAAAAACATAAAGAAAAAGCATGGGGAATCCAGCGAATGACCATGCTTTTCTGTTTTAAGATTTCTCTTAAAACTATATAATTATTTAAACTTTTTTAGCAAGTTTAAAATAATTATCAAATATATTATACTACAAAAAGAAAATTTTTAAAATAGGTGGGGAACAATTAAGTTCCCCTAGTCGCCTTATCTAGCAACCAGGACTTCCGCCCACCGTACTCATAATCTTTCATAATGCTGGCTTCCTTATACCAGTGAAAAGGATATTCCAAAAAGTGAAATTGTTGATGAAATGATAAAAGGTAATATTTTAGATGTAGTTAAAAATCAAGCAAATATGAACAAAAGAGATGATTTACAAGAAATTGTACATAAGGATAACGCATATAGTACCAATTACAAAAATGTTGCTAAAACTATTCCATGGTTTGCAGAGTATAAAAAACAGACAATAACTATTACAAAAGAAAAAATAAGAGCTTATTTAAGAAATTATAAGGACTTAGGAAGATTAATCAAATATCGTAAACAAGAAATTAAAAATGGAAAAATCAAACCTGAAAGTCAAGAATTAAACCTTAACGATTTTGAAAATTATGATTTTTTAGAGGAATCCGTAATTGATAAACAGACATTTTTGACTTCAACAGATTATAAAATTCAAGAAATGCAATTTTATCAAAAAGAACTAATGATGATTTTAAAATATCTTAAAAAATATATATTTGTTTCATATCAATTTTTGGTACTTAAATATTATCTAAAACTTCCAGATAAAGATTTGAAAATTGCTACCAATATTGAAAAAACAGAATATATAGACAATGTAATAATTGAATATATTTATCAAAAATTATGTGAGGAGGCTAAAAATAATGGCAGAGATAAAGACAATCTATAATGCCATTAATGAAAATAGAACTATGAAGAAATATGTGGATTTGAGAAATATTAAAATTGAATCTCGTGATGATTTGCTAAAGACTTGTCAAGTATTTAGAAATCCAAAGTTTGAAACATTTAGAATTATATATATGAGAGATAATACCATAATAAACTATGAGTC
>CALXVK010000111.1 GCA_944391975.1 uncultured Clostridia bacterium | reverse complement strand
TAGACAGACAACAAAAGGAAAAGATATATATGATATTGATGCAACAATATATGCTTTAAGAGAATCACATAAAGGAATAATAATTGGTAAGGCAGGAGAAAAATTAAAACAAATTTCGACATATGCAAGAAAAGATATTGAAAGAATGACTGGAACTAAAGTAAATTTAAGAATTTGGGTTAAAGTTAAAGAAGATTGGATAAATAACGAGAGTTTGGTAAATAATAAATTTAAGTTAAAATAATTAAAAATCGACAAAAAAATTCAAATTTCTTAATTTTTTAATACAAAAGCTAAAATGTGGAGGGACTTATGATTATAAAAGAGATTGCGTGGAACGCATTTAAAAACACAGGAGATATTAATACGTATTTAGAATTTAGTAAACTGAAAAATATGGAGGAAACTTTAAATATAGATGAAAACACTAAAAGTAAATGGGATAATAATTGCAGAGAACAATTCAAGTGATTTTGATAAAATGGTTACAATGCTTACTCCAAATTTAGGAAAAATTGGGTGCAGTGCTAGAGGTGCTAGAAGATCAAAAAGTCAACTTTTAGCAGGTACTCAATTTTTATGCTTTGGTGAATATATGCTATTTAAAGGTGGTCAAGATACATATAGTATAAATTCTTGTGAGACTATAGAAATGTTTTATAATCTTAGGACAGATTTGGATAAATTATTATATGCTTCTCATATTACAAAAATTATAAGTGATGTTACAACTGAAAATCAAAATTCATTTCATATTTTAAAACTTTTTTTAAATACATTATATGCTATGTCTGAGACAGATAAAAACTTAGATTTTTTAACATCTGTTTTTAAAATGAGACTAATGAAAATTATAGGTTTTTGTCCAAATGTTAATGAATGTGTTTCATGTCGAAAAAAAGAAAATCTTAATCATTTTTCTTTTAGAGATAATGGATTTAAGTGTGATGATTGTGCAAAACTTGATACAGGATCTTTTGAAATAAGTGAAGCAACTAGAAACGCTATTATTTATTCAATAAAAGCAGATTCTAAAAAAATTTTTTCTTTTAATCTTTCTGAAAAAAGTTTAAAGGAATTTGAGATAGTCTCTAGATTATATTTAAATGAAAAATTAGAAAAAGAATATAAGGTAGAAAAATATTAAATGATTTTAAATCATTCAATTACTTGAAATTTCAGAGCTTTATTTAATTATTGTCGAATTTTGTCGATAGATTTTTAAAAAAATTTTAAGAAATCTATTTACAATTTTAAATTTGCATGCTATAATGCGTACAAGTTAAGTGCTTAAGAATTTTAAAAAATTATAAAGTTATAAAAACTGATCTTCTTTCTTATATAAAGTATAATATTTCTTTATATAATTTTGAATCTTTAAATAATTTTCATTTCTTGAAAATTATATTTCCTAAATTAATTTTTACATAACTATCCCCGAAAAAATATTAAATTTATATTTTTAGATCAAAAATTTAATTTTATATCGTTTTATATGCCCCCGCAATATTTATAGATATAATGAGATAAAAGTAAAATTTTTAAGCCTTAACTTTCTTTAAAAATAGGAGGTGATAATTTTATTTTTTGAATTATAAAATTTAAATTAAATAACAAAAGTTAGTTTGTAATTAATTTAATTTTATGAATTTATTTTTATCAAAGCCTAAATTACCTTAAGTTAATATTATAAAAATTTAGAAATTTCCTTTTTGAAAAAAGAGAAAGCATTTACATCTTTTTTATTACAATCTACATTAGATGTAAAAGCTTTCTAGTAAGTAAAGCTAATTTACTAGAGAGCTTTTATTGTATATTCTAATAAGAATATAAGTATTTAAATATGATTTTTTATGGTTGAAAAACTATATTTTAAATGATATAATACTTCTAAATTTTGAAGAGAGGTATTGGTATTTTAAATGTCTTTAATTTTAAATCCATTAGAAAAAATTCCTTTGGAAAGAATAAAAGTATATGCTTTTGTTGGTCCTTCTGGAACAGGAAAAAGTTATAGAGCTCAAATGGTTGCTGATTCTAAAAATATAGAATATATAATTGATGATGGACTTTTAGTATCCGGAAACCAGGTGATTGCAGGAGTTTCTGCCAAAAAGGCTCCAACAAAAATTGAGACTGTTAAAAATGCATTGTTTCAAGATGAAGAAAAAAGAAAAAAAATGCAAGAAGTTTTAAGAAAAAAAAGACCAAAAAGTATATTAATATTAGGAACTTCAGATGGAATGGTAGAAAAAATTGCAAAAAACTTAGGTCTTTCAAATATTATTGAAACAATATATATAAAAGATGTTGCAACAGAAGAAGAAATGGAAACAGCAAGAAGAATTAGAGTAACACAAGGAAAACATGTTATACCAGTTCCTACTTTTGAGATAAAAAAAGATTTTTCGGGATATCTTTTAGATCCACTTCAAATTTTTAAATCAACAGGAAAAGGTAATGCTCCTTATATTGCAGAAAAGTCTTTAATAAGACCAGCATTTAGTTATTTAGGAAATTTTACAATTTCAGATACAGTTTTCAAACAAATAATAGAAGTTGTGCTTGGAAAAATAGATGGAGTATATAAATTACATAGAGCTATAATAAAAAAAGAAGAAGGCGGATATGGTGATGGAGTATTTATATATATAGAAGTTATTATTGAATTTGGATATAATATAAAAGAACTTACAGATATAATAAAATCAAGAATAAAAAAAGAAGTAGAAAACTTAACTGCTATGAATGTTCTAAGAATGGAAATTTATATTAAAAATATACATTTTGAGGGGGATAAATAAAATGTCATTTATTGTTGCAATTGATGGACCAGCAGGAAGTGGAAAAGGAACAATAGCTAAAAAAATAGCAAATAAGATTAATGCTATTAATATTGATACAGGAGCAATGTTTAGATGTGTAGCTTTAAAGGCTTTAAGAGAAAAGATCTCTATTGAAGATAAAGATAAAATAAGAGAATTACTAAATGAGATAAATATTAAATTAGAACCAGATGGAAAGGTTTTTTTAGATGAAGAAGATGTGACAACAAAAATTAGAACAGAAGAAGTCTCTAAATATTCTTCACCTATTTCTACAATTCAGGAAGTAAGAGATAAGCTTTTGCTTTTGCAAAGAAATATGGCGAGTTCGCAAGATGTTGTTATGGAAGGAAGAGATATTGGAACTGTAGTGTTTCCAAATGCAAATGTTAAGATTTATCTTGATGCTTCACCAGAAGAAAGAGCTAAAAGAAGAATTTTACAAAATCAAGAAAAAGGAATTGAGTCAAATTATGAAGAA
>CALXVK010000110.1 GCA_944391975.1 uncultured Clostridia bacterium | reverse complement strand
CATCCATATATAACTTGTAGTGATGCAAAAGAAAGAGGATGCTATCCACTTAGCATGAATTATGAAAAATCAGAAAAACATATTATTGATATTGTAAAAAAGATATGTAGAATATATGCAGATAAAGAAATTTTTGCAAGAGTTTATGAAAAATATCAAAACAAAACTCTTGATATAAGAGAAGGATATAGAAATAAACTATCACAGATTAACAAAGTTATAAATGAAATAAATAGTGACTTAGATAAGATGTATATGGATAAGTTAAGAGGTGTTTTACAAGAAGAAGATTATATTAGAGTTTCACAAAAATTAAAATTTAAAAGAACAAAATTAAATGAACAAAAGAAAGAATTAGAAGAAAAATTAAGTCAAACAGAAGAAAAAGTGAATAATAAAAACAAAGCAAAAGAAGAAAAAGAGTTAGAAGAATTAATAGAAGATTTTTTGAAATTCGAAAAAATTGATAAAATTTATTTATATCGATTAATCAACAAAATAGAGGTAGATAAAGATAAAAATATTTACATATATTTTAATTTTTCAAAATTAAATTCTATTAATGAAAATCTAGATGAATTTATTAAAATTGAAGAATTACTTAGAATAGAACAAATACAAAAAACAGGCTAAAAATATAAAAAACGCAAAGCCGTGTAATTCTAGTAGTTACAAGATTTTGCAAACTGGTTGGTAGTTTTTTAAATCCACACCAAGAATATTTGCTTTCCAACCACTTGGAAATGGAATATTAGGATAAGAATTTGCAATTCGTTGAGCATTATTATAAATTGTAGTGCCTTTTGCATATTTTCCAGTTACTAAATCAACTCCATCTGGATTTACCATTGGTACTAGATATAAAGAATAATTGTCAAATAAATATTTTGAAGGGTAACCATATACATTTAAACCATTTACATATGATTTTGATAAAATTTCTAAAAATTTCATTAGTAAAACTGATGTTATCCATTCATTTGCATGAATTGATGCGCTGTAAAATACTTCTTTAGAGCCATTTCCAAATTTAACATATTGAATTGATTTTCCTAATACGCTCTTTCCAATAGTTCCAAAATCTAAAAATGGATAAATTTTTTTCATTGCTGATAAATTTAAATCTAATACATCAGATGTATAACTTATATTTGTCGGAACAACACTGCCAAATGGAATAATAATTTGTTCACCTATTTTTAAAGCATTAGCTGATATATTGGGATTTGCTGTTGTTATAGCAGCAACAGTAGTTCCAAAAGTATTAGCTAAATTAAATAGTGTATCACCTGATTTTATTGTATAGGTTGTATATCCATTAATATATGGCATAAGAGCATTCCAAGTTTTTGGACCTACTATTCCATCAGGGGTAAGTCCAAATTCTTTTTGAAAATTAATTACTGCATTTTGAGTTGCATTTCCAAATATCCCATCTATATTTCCATTATAAAATCCTAATTTTTTTAATGTAGATTGTAATAATTCTACAGTAGGACCTCTAGAATTTAATCTTAAAGTTTCCATATTTTAACCTCCATTTTAAGACATAAAGCCTTTTTATTATAATATGAAAAAAGGTCGAAATATGTTTGTTAAAAAGATAATTATTTAAAGAAATATAACATATCTTTTGGAATGGGGGATTTAATTTTTTCTTTTTCATTAGTAATTGGATCTATAAATTCTACTATATAACTATGTAATAATTGTCTATTAGCTAATTTCTTATTACTTCCATATAGAGTGTCTCCTAAAATTGGATGTCCCATATAAGATAAATGAACACGAATTTGATGAGTTCTACCAGTTTCAAGTTTACAAAGTAGAACTGAAATTGGTGTATTTTGCACAGTATGTTCTTGAATAACTTCATAATGAGTTATTGCTGTTTCTCCATATGAAGAAACTTTTCTTTCCATAATACTTCCTTGTTTTCTAATAATTGGTTTATCTATAATTCCTTTTTTATTTTCCCAAAAACCTTCTGTTATTGCTAAATAATATTTTTGAAAAAGGTTTTGTTTCATTTGTCTAATAAAATTTTCTTGAATGTATTCGTTTTTAGCAAAAATAACAATTCCAGTTGTATCTGAATCTATTCTATTTACAGGTCTTATAAGCTTTTTTAAATTAATTGAATCAAAATAAAAACGAACTCCATTAGATAATGTATCTGAATAATGATTACATGAAGGATGTACTGGCATATTTGCGGGTTTGTTTATTATAATATATTCATCATTTTCTTTAAGAATCGATAAAGAAATAGAAGTTGGAGCAATATTATCATTTTCTTCTTCATAATTTAAATTAATTTCTACTATATCTCCTTCTATAATTTTGTCATTTACGTAGCAAGGAGCATGATTAAGAAAAATTGCATTTTTTTGTTTTAGTTTAGTAAGTAATCTATGAGAAATTTTAAAATGAGATAATAAAACTTCTTTTATTGTACTATAAGAATTTTGTTTTACTTTATATGTAAGTATCATGTTTTTCTCCTATAAAAATTTGCTTTATTTTAACATAAATTTTAAATTTAGCCAATATTTAAAAAAATAAAATATTTCACACAAAAGACACAAAAGTATGTTATAATATCAAAAGTTTATCTTATAAAGGAGTGGAAAGATATGAAAATCCGGGACTCCAAGAGTCGCGAGGCTAAAAACATTTTGCCCCAAACTAGCGAAAATTGCAAGGTCACAGAATTATTGAAGGCTGTCAAAGAAACCTGCGATAGTTGTTCAGAACGTGTTTTTTGCGAATTCGCATATGATATTCGTGGGTGTAATGGAAGGAGTCAGAGCGACAGATAATTTTCAGGGACCAACTTAGGTCCCTTTATTTTTTGAAAATTTTTAAATAATGAAAAAATATGGTATAATGATAATGTCCGAAAGAAATTTCGGTATAGAAAGGAGCGAAAAGCATGACAGATGAAGCAAAACGGGAAATCGAGAGACTAGCTAAGGTTTTAGTTCAGAATCCGGATGCAACAGCAATTGTTGCAAGCATCTTCTATGACAATGCAAAGAGAGGAACAAGGAGGGTAGATCCAGAAACAGCAAGACTAATTGAGGAAATTTCTGAAGATGACGATATTCCTATGGAGGTCTTGGAATTTCTCAAGAAACGGAGAAATATTCAGCCGTTCTTTGAGTGCGTCAGAAATCAAATTATTGATAGGTTGATCTCTGAGTATTTTCCGAATGGAAGAATTCTTAAATTCACGGGTTTTTTCTCTGAAAAAATGCTTGAAAAGTATCAGGATGCGTGTTTTAGTTTAAATGTACATAAACTCGTAATTATGGTATTTATCGAAGAAGCAGGCATTTATTATGATGAAAAGCCAGTATTGTTTCTTGATACTTTTAATAAGCTGTATGATTTACTTGGAAATGGACCTGCTGCTCTCAAGGCGATGTCACAGATAAGCAGTTTCTTGCTTAAAGCTCAGGGAGAGTAAT
>CALXVK010000109.1 GCA_944391975.1 uncultured Clostridia bacterium | reverse complement strand
TTTACTAAACATCCCCTAAACAAAGAAAAATTTGTTTAAGTTTTGTTTAGGGGATTGTTTAAGTAAATAAAAAATTAAAATAAATTAAAATCCGTGAAAGACTTGATACTACTGATGAAAATAAATTTTTATAAATTAAGTAAAAAATATATTAATTAAGAACAATAAAAAAGCTTGTATCTTTTGATACAAGCTAATTACAACCGATATTTCGGTGGTAGCGAGAGGGGGATTCGAACCCTCGACCCACTGGGTATGAACCAGTTGCTCTAGCCAACTGAGCTATCTCGCCATAACAAAATGTATTATAACAGAAATTGATTTATTTGACAAGTACTTTTTTAAAAGTTTTAAAATAAATACTAAGCCCTGCGAGATGTAAAAACTCTCACAGGGCTTAGCTGTACGTTTTGACGGTTACTAAACTTTAGTTTTTTCGGGATACCTTCTTTGAAGATCTTCGAACATATCATATTCGCGATCTGCTTTTTTCATTATAGCAGATGCTGTAAAATAACCTCCAAAGATAGCAATTATCAGTACCATGATTGCACAGAGTACAACTAGAGTTTCTGATTTTTTCTTACTTTTTCCTCCGAATAAAGCTTTTGCAACACGGCCAAAAGCACTTGGAGCGTTTCTGGCAACACTTATTGTATTGTGAATCTGAGCATAAGTGTTCCACCCTGCTGTTAAACCATTTGACAAAGTTTTCTGTTCCCAAAAGTTTTTTAGACTTTTTATCCAGATGTAAAATCCAGTTGGAACAATAGTGAGAACACAAAATAGGTAGATTAAGTCAGAAGCAAGTTGCTCAAATTGCATTATGATTTCTGAATTTACCTCTGCAATTTGTAGAATAACCGGACATATGAGCAACAGTATATATCCATATACCATTGTAAATCCGGAAATAGCCATTATATATCCTACAATGATATATACTCTGAAGCTTCCTCCTACCTTTTTGGATTCTGACCAATACCGGCCGACGTAGCTTGCGTTTGCCCATGAAATGATAAAGTTGAGTGCAAGCATTAATAATAACAGTAAAATTGCCATAGTTTGGCTCCTTTCTTGAAATGTTCAACACAAAGATGTGTTGAAAAAATAATAAGTAACGTATTAATTATATAATATTTTTACATAAAATACAATTTTTGATAATTTTTTTATATTGAAAAATAGAGAATTGTAATATATAATTGTATAGTAAAATTTAAATGAAATACATGGAGGAGCATTAAATGAAACTTATAATTGCTAGTAACAATGAAGGTAAAATTAAAGAATATAAGGAGATTTTAGAACTTTTTGGATATGACGTTATATCTCAAAAAGAAGCTGGAATTGATATAGAGATTCCTGAGACTGGTACAAGCTATAGAGAAAATGCTTTACTTAAAGCAGAAGGAATATATAAACTTACTAAAACAGCAGTTTTATCAGATGACAGTGGGCTTTCAATAGATTTTTTGAATGGTGGGCCTGGTTTGTATTCAGCAAGATTTAAATCAGAGCTTTCGCAAAAAGAAAAGAATCAGTATATTTTAAATGAAATGAAAGATACTGATAATAGAAATGCAAAGTTTGTATGTAGTATTTGCTTTATATTTGAAAATGGAGAAAAAATCGAAGTTCAAGGAATTTGTCCTGGAAAAATTTCAAGAAAAATAGAAGGTGAAAGAGGATTTGGATATGATCCTATATTCATTCCAGATGGTTATGATAAAACTTTTTCAGATATAGGACAAGAAGAAAAAAACAAAATATCTCATAGAGCAATAGCAATTAAAGAATTAATAGAAAAATTAAAAAATAAAAATTAAATTTATGGGAGGAAAATAATTTATTAATAAATTATGAGAATGTAAAAATGAATATAGAAGAAATAAAAAATGAAGCATTATGGTGTTTAGGATGTAAAGCTAAACCCTGTAGTAAAGCGTGCCCAATGCATACTAATATACCAGAGTTTATTGCAAAAATAAAAGAAGATGATTTTAAGAAAGCATATGATATTTTAATAGAAAATAATTTATTTAGTCATGTTTGTAGTCTAGTTTGTCCACAAGAAGAACAATGTGAAGGTTCTTGTGTAAGAGGAATAAAACAAACTCCAACTAAAATAGGAAATTTGGAAAGAGCTGTCAATGAATGGGCTTTAGAAAATAATGTTAAACCTTATACAAATATTGAAAGTAAAACAGATAAAAAAGTTGCTATTATAGGAAGTGGACCAGCAGGTCTTTCATGTGCATATGAACTTGCTAAAAAAGGTATAAAATCTGTTGTATTTGAAAAGGAAAAAGTTTTAGGTGGATTATTAACATACGGTATTCCAGATTTTAGACTTGATAAAAAGATTGTAGATAAAATAATAGAAATATTAAGAGATTATGGAGTAGAATTTAAAACTGAATGTGCATTAGGAAAAGATTTTACTCTAAAAGATTTAAAAGAAAAATATGAATATGTTTTTATTGGAGTTGGTGCTGAATTATCTAGCATGTACAAGTTATCTGATGAAAAATTAGAAGGAGTATATGATTCGGATAGATTTTTAAAAGCATATAATTTTAATAAACCTATTAAAAATTTGGGTAAAGTTGTTGTAATAGGTGGAGGAAATGTTGCAATGGATTCTGCAAGAGCAGCTGTTAGAATGGGAGCAGATGAAGTTTCAATTTTATATAGAAGAGATAGAGAACATATGCCTGCAAGAGAGATTGAATTAGAAGAATGCTTAAAAGATGGTGTAAAATTTAAAGAATTAGTTAGAGTTATATCTGCAAATAGTGAAAAATCTAAAATAAATAGTGTTCATTGTATTAATACAAAAATTGTTGATGGAAAAGCTGTAGATAGTGAAGGAGAATTTGATTATGAAGCAAATTCTGTAGTATTTGCAATTGGATTAAAGCCAAATAAAGAGTTATTAATGAATGAAGGCTTAGAATTAGAAGATTGGGGAGCTATTAAAGTTGATGAAAATAATCAAACATCTATAGAAAATATATATAGTGGAGGAGATGTTGTTGATAATAAATCAGTTGTTTGTAAAGCGTTAGCTTCTGGAAAAAAAGCAGCATTAAATATAATTGAAAAAATATTAAAATAAATAAAAAAATAAAACTTCTTATTAAAAATAAGAAGTTTTATTTTTTATCTTTTTTTGTTTTAGGTACAATAACTTTATTTGTCATATTCTTTTTATTTTTTGGTCTTAAGGTATTTACACAGTCTTTTGCTTCTGAAAATTCTAAATCTGTGTTATCACCAATTATAACTTCAATATCTAAATCTTTATTTTCTTCTTCTTTTTCTTTCATAATAAACAAATCCTTTCTTTATAGGAATCATTACAAATTCATTATAGCAAAAGCCACTTAAAAAGTCAATTTAAGTATTTTTTTCATTATGGTTTACAAAAATAGCTAGAAATGATATAATACAAAATATTTAAGGGGGAAATTATGGATTTAGAAAAAG
>CALXVK010000108.1 GCA_944391975.1 uncultured Clostridia bacterium | reverse complement strand
ATAAGCCACATTGTATTTACATTATATAAAGAGGCTAAAGCTTCCAAAACAGGTAATTTGATTTTTTCTGTTTCTCCATTTTCCCAACGAAGAACTGTACTTTTATGAACTCCAACTTTTTGACCGGCTTCTTCCAAAGTTATATTGTTAGATTCTCTAGATTGTTTTAATCGAAAACTAATTTCTTTAAAATTTCTTTTTTCCATATTCATATATCTCCTAACAATTATTATTATAACATAATACGCAATTTTTGCAACATTTTTTGTAAAAATTATAAAAAAAGTTGCAAAATGCTATTGACAAAAAATTTAAATAGTGTATAATGTTCTTAAGTTGCAAAATACAACATCGAAAGGAGGAAGAAAAGTGATAAATACTAGAAAAATTAAAGCAAGAATGGTTGAAAAAGGAAAGACATTTCAATCTATTGCCCCTAAAGTTCCTATTTCAGCATATAGTTTGGGACAACAAGTTTCAAACAAAAAAGCAATAAATTTAGATACTGTACAAATATTGTGTGAAGAATTAGATATTACAGAAGAGGAATTTTCAGAATTTTTTTTGCAAAAATAGTTGCAAAAAGCAACAAAAAATTATTTAAATAGAAGAGGAATGAGATGAATTGTAAGAATTTTGAAGATATAAAAGAAATCAAGAGAGAAGAAAAACTATATAAGAAATTACCATTACTTATAAGAGAAATAATTTTAGATTCTGCATTACCTTTGCCAACAGCAAAACTAATAGTAGAAAACGAAATTGAACAAATAAAAAAAATAACTAATGCCGAGTGCGAGTCAGCATTAGAGTTTTTAAGAAAGAATAATCGTGCATTTAAAAACCAAGTTTCTGAGTAATTATAGTAGTTAGTACTTTAGAAGCTGTTTCAGAAAAGACTTCGATAGATACAAATTTTAGGCTAGACAAAACAGATTTTGTTTTTACAAAGACTTTATCATCACGAATATTGTCAAGAAATTGGTGCCCTTTATAAGTTATAGATTTAGCAATTATAGTGGGGCATTCATCATCTAACGAATGTCTTCTTATACATTCTAAATAACCAGCTTCAATTAATTTATCTGCAGTATAAATTAAATCTATACTTGAATAATCTTTTATTTTAATACTGTTAATAGTAATAAAGTTATCATAAGTTAGATTCTCTTCAAGATAAAGTAATAAGTCTCTAATACAATCTTGATTAAGTTTCAAAAAAATTCACCTCACTTTCTAAAAAAAGATGAAGCAATTATATAATAGCAAAATTTAAAATTCAATATAAAAGAAAGGAGATAGTTATGAAAATAGAAGGTTATATACAAGAAATTAAAGAATTTGTAAAAGAATTTAAAAGTAATGATACGATATTTACAAAATAACAATTAGCACAAATCAGAGAAGAGTTTTCTAAAATAAAAATAGATGGTGTAAAAGTTTCTGAAGCAGTTACACCACCATTAAAAAAGATTGATACTAATCTTCAAGGCTCTTAATAGCCTTATAAATTAGCAAGGAAAATTATTTGAATAATAAAAGGAGTGAAATATGCAAGGATTATACACATCAAAAGAAATTTCAGAAATATATAGAGTTCCTAAATATACTGTTACGCAGTACTGGATACCTAAAGGGCTGAAACATATTAGAGGTAATAAAAAAAGTTATTTATTCAAAATTGAATGGGTTGAAAACTTTTTAGAAGAAAATGCAATAGAAGTTTCAAGTTGTAATAAAACAAAAAAAATACATATAAGAACAAACAACAAAAAAGGAAATTGTTTTGTTCATTAGAAAAGGAGAAAAACAAATGAAAAAGAAAGAAATATTTTTATTAAATGTGATAGCAACAATAATATTTATAATGACAATATTTGGAGTTTGTGCATTATTAAGTTTGTTAAATTACATAGCAAGTTTAGTGAATCCAATTTGGATTATAGTATTAATTTGCTGTGTTGTTTATAAATTTTTAAATATTAAATGAAAGGGGGTGAGTAATGTGCTAGAAATTATAGTAACTATAGTAATTTTTATATTAGCTGCTTCGGTTTTAATTATGGATGGCATACAAGCTAAATATATATACGAATTGGAAGATACAAACATAACTTTAATAATTGAGAACGACACTTTAAAGTTTGATACAAGCAGATATAAAAGAATAATTAAAGAAATTGAAAAAATAGCTTTTATGAATAATTACAATAATAAAGAATTTCAGCTAAGAAAAGTAAAAGAGATATTAGCAAAGAACAAATACTAATATCTCAAACCAAAAATTTAAAAAATCAATTTATAAAATTATACAATAAAAAATTAAAAAAATCAAGGGAACATTGAAAATTGAATAGTTTATCAGATAAACAAAAATACCGAAAAAACTTTCGCAAATATCTTTGGAAAGTATAGATTTTTATATAAATATATGTTACAATAATATTGCTAAAATATATTTTTTTTATTACATTTTGAAAAAATATTGATTTTTTTCTAAATATCACATATCCTATATAAAGATTGGAGGGAGTATTATGTATAAAGCACAAGATATTGCTAAATGGTTTTTATATAAAAACTATTCTGAACAAAGAGAAAAAGTTGCTACAAATGATGATTATGAAGTATACGATGGAATAACACATTTAAAATTACAAAAGCTATTATATAATGCTCAAGGAGTTTATTTAGCGTTAAAAGGCAATAAATTATTCGAAGATGATTTGGAAGCATGGGAGCATGGTCCTGTAGTAAGAGATGTTTATGATACTTATTGTGTTTTTGGAAGAAATCCTATAATAATTCCTTCTACAGAAGAAAATAACAAAATTGTAAGTAATATAGAAGAAGATACAGATACAAAAGAAATATTAGATATGGTATATGACAGCTTTTCTATTTATACAGCATGGCAATTAAGAGAAATGTCACATGTTAAAGGTGGACCTTGGAATAAAACACCAAGAAATCAAGTCATAGATCCTGCTTTAATTAGAGAATATTTTGACAGAGAAGTTGTAGAAAAATAATGAGTAAAATAAAATTAAAAGATAATAAAATAAAAACAAATTGTACAAATTGCTTTAAAAGTAATCATATAGTATTTAATTTTGCTTATATATCATATTGTGAAAATTTCGAAAAAGAAGATAAAAAAACATTAATAGATAGAATGTTTGAAGTTTCTAGTGTAACATATTTGGAATTAAGAAGATGGGATAAATATAAAGGATTTGAAGAAGAAAGAATAGAGATAAGAAAAGAAATTCCAAAACGATTTATTAATGAAATAGAATCGTTTGATGGAAAATATAGTATATTAAGATTATATAAAAACAATGTACCAACACCCGGAAGAATAATTGGAAAAATAGTAAATAAAGTTTTTTATGTATTTTATATTGATGCTAAAGGCGTTTTGTATAATCACGGAAGTTAATATCTGATAAACCTTGAAAATAAAATCAAGGTTTATTTTTATATTTAAAAACTATTTAGAATTGTTTATTTGATAAATTAGACAATTTTAAA
>CALXVK010000107.1 GCA_944391975.1 uncultured Clostridia bacterium | reverse complement strand
GGCTATCTCCAACATGACCAATAAAAACTTTGTTATTCCATAAAATTACAACTTCTAGAGTAGTTCCCATGTCATGCAGCTCTTCAATTTCAAGCGATTTTTCATAAACAATCATATTAGCATACTCTATACTACTATTAATTAAATTCATAATTTCTATTTTGTCTTTTTCAATTTTTGGCCAATTATTACAAATATAATTTTTTGCACAATTAACAGCTAAATTACTTGCTATTTCTCCACCTTTGTATCCACCCATTCCGTCTGCTAGGATATATAATTTTATATCACTTTCGATTGGACTAACATAGTAATAATCCTGGTTCATATCTCTAGCTTTTCCAATATCCGACTTAGCTAAAATTCTCAAAACTCCACCTCATATTTAACTTTCTAAATTCTGTTTTCTAAGTTGTCCACAAGCAGCTTCAATATCTGAACCTAGCTCTCTTCTAATAGTTGCAACTATACCTTTTTCATTTAAATAATCTCTAAATCTGATTATGTTTTCATTTGTACTTTTTGTATATTTTCCATCTTTAATTTCATTTATTGGAATCAAATTAACATGTGCAAGCATTCCTTTTAAAAGTTTTACTAATTCATCAGCATCTTTTAAATTATCATTTTCACTTTTTGCTAAAGCATATTCAAAAGAAATTCTTTTATTAGTTTTTTCTATATAATATTTACATGCTTTCATTAATTCTTCAATTGGATAAACTTTATTTATTGGCATCATCTCACTTCTTTTTTCATTATTTGTGCTATGAAGTGATATTGAAAGTGTACATTGCATATTCTTATCTGCTAAATCATAAATTCTTGGAACAATTCCACTTGTTGAGAGACTAATATGCCTTGCGCCAATATTTAAAGCTTTGGGATTATTTATAATTTCAATAGCTTTCATAACATTATCATAATTATCTAATGGTTCCCCAATTCCCATAAATACAATATTAGAAATTTTAATTTTTGCATCTTCTTCAATTGCCAAGATTTGCTCTACAATTTCACCTGGAAATAATCCTCTTTCAAATTTAATTCCTGTAGATGCACAGAATTTACATCCCATTCTACATCCAATTTGTGATGAAACACATACAGTAAATCCATGGTGATATTGCATTAAAACACTTTCTATTAAATTTCCTTTTCCATCATTTATATCAAATAAATATTTTTTAGTTCCATCAACTGACTCTAGTTTTTTTACAATTCCAAAATTTCCTATAGAAAAATTATTTTTTAATTTTTCTCTTAAATCAATTGATAGATTTGTCATTTCATCAAAGCTTTTAACTCTTTTAGAATAAATCCATTCATAAATTTGAGTTGCTCTGTATGACTTTTCTCCTATTTTTTGAAGTTCTTCTTTTAATTCGTCTAAACTATAATTTTTAATATTTTTTATCAAATTAACCTCCATTAATACGTTTATAGTTTATCACATAATATTTTTTTTAGCAATAGTTTTGCTTTAAAAAGAAATAAAGCCACTTTCCTATAAATGAAAGTAGCCATTTTTACTATATAAAATAGTTTTTTGATATTATATATTTTTTAATAGGCAAAATCAATATTTTATTTTTTTAAAACTTTTCTAACAGGAACTTCAATAATAAGTTCAATTTTTCTCCATAAGTTTAATATTTTAAAAATTGCCATCTGAAAAATATTAATATTATTATATTCTTTTTGATAATACATTTTACTTTTTTGTAACATTTTTATCTTTTTAAAATAACTATATGCTTTATCTATTGTTTGACTCTCATAATGAGTAAACCTTATATTATTTAAACTATATTCTTCATAACCTAATTTTTTTATTTTATTAGCTAAGATATCTTCTTCATAAAACAAGAAAGTATTTTCGTCAAAAAAATTACATTTTTCAAATACATCAAATTTAATAACAAAAAATGCGCCTGAAACAGCTTCTACTTTTAATTCTGATTTTTTATAATCTTCAAAACTATATTCTCCTTTTCTTACTGTCCACCAAAATAAAATTTCAGTTAATCTTGTAGAATTTATCATATCAATTAAAGGTTTTCTAATCTTCCAACTACTTCTTCTAACAGGATTTTGATTACTATCTATCATTTTTGGTGCACATACAGCTGCTTTTTTATTTTTTTCTAAAAATTCAACACATTTTTTTATTGCTTCTTCAGTTACTTCGATATCTGGATTTGAAATTATAATATAATCAAATTCTTCTTTTAAATCATTCAAATATTTCATTCCAAAATTATTACCATAAGAATAACCACCGTTTTTTTCAGCTCTTATAACATGAATTTTATCGTTTTTTAATTTGTTTAATTTTTCCATACAATTATTTTCGCTTGATAAATTATCAACTACAATTATTTTATCTAAAACACTATAGTTTTTTATTTTATTTACATATTTTACAGTATCATCTGCTGTATTATAGTTTAAAATTATAATTCCAGTTTTCATAAATTTTTCCTATCTATTTTTGTTTTTTCATAAAATTCCAAGAATCTCTGCACATATCTTCTAATGTTTTTTCAGCTTTCCATCCTAGCTCTTTTTCTGCTTTTGAACTATCTGCATAATATTCATCTAAATCTCCAGGTCGTCTTTCTACTATTTTATAATTTATATTTATATTATTTACCTTTTCAAAAGTTTTTACTAAGTCTAAAACACTATATCCTTTTTCTGAACCGAAATTATAAATATATAATCCTGGTCCTGATTTTTCTAATTTTTCTAAAGCTTTAACATGTCCTTTTCCTAAATCTACAACATGGATATAATCTCTAACTCCAGTTCCATCATGAGTATTATAATCATTTCCAAATACTCTTAAATATTCTAATTCTCCACTTGCTACTTTTAAAATATATGGCATTAAATTATTGGGTATACCAACTGGTTTTTCTCCAATTAATCCGCTCTCATGAGCACCTATTGGATTAAAGTATCTTAAAAGTCCAATACTCCAAATGTTATCAGATTTATATAAATCTTCTAAAATCTGTTCAATCATTGATTTTGTATTACCATAAGGATTTGTTGTTTTACCTCTTCCTAAGCTTTCTGAATATTTTGGAACTCCAGGATTTCCATAAACAGTTGCAGATGAACTAAAAATAATTTTTTTTACATTATATTTTTTCATTATATCTAATAAATTTATAGTTCCTACTAAATTATTATTATAGTACTTAAGTGGCTCTTTGCAACTCTCACCTACAGCTTTATATCCTGCAAAATGAATTACTTCATCTATTTTATTTTCTTTAAAAATATTCTCTATTTCTTTTTTATCTAATAAATCTTTAATATATACTTTTGGTTCAATTCCTGTTATATCTTTAATTTTATCTTTAACATCAAGTTCACTATTATATAAATTATCAATAATAATAACATCATATCCATTTTGAATCAATTCAACCACTGTGTGTGAA
Organism: uncultured Clostridia bacterium; assembly: GCA_944391975.1. Classification (GTDB taxonomy): domain Bacteria; phylum Bacillota; class Clostridia; order TANB77; family CAG-508; genus Scatovivens. The sequence continues at coordinate 128 of CALXVK010000107.1, read as the reverse complement.
CCAATAAATCCTAATCCACCAGTTACTAAAACTCTCATCTTTTCTCCTATTTTTTAGCATTTATATTTACTTATTACGAAAAAGATTATATAAAAAAAGCCTTTAATTGTCAATAAAGGCTTTTTTGG
>CALXVK010000106.1 GCA_944391975.1 uncultured Clostridia bacterium | reverse complement strand
GGTATTTTTGTTACTTTGCTCAAAACTATAAGTTTTCCGTTACCACGGGCATAGCCCGTGGTTTACCCTTAAAGTTAGTGAAAAAAATGCATTTCTACATAAAATTTGAAATGCATTTTTATAAATAAATTATTTTTCAATAATTATAGTTACAGGCCCATCATTTATAAGTGAAACATCCATATGAGCTCCAAAAATTCCTTTTTGGACTTCTATCCCCTGTTCTTTACATTTATCACAAAAATATTCATAAATTTCATTTGCTTGCTCTGGCTTAGCAGCTTCTATAAATGATGGTCTATTACCATCAGCTGTATTTGCATATAAAGTAAATTGTGAAATTAAAAGTAATTTTCCTCCAACATCTTTCAAACTTAAATTCATTTTTTCATTTTCATCCTCAAAAATTCTTAACTTACATAACTTTTTAGCTAAATAATCAGCATTTTCTTTTGTATCTGTATGAGTTACTCCAACTAAAATCATGAAACCCTTATCTATTTTTCCAACGATTTCACCATCTACTTTTACATCTGCTTTTTTTACTCTTTGAACAACAATTTTCATTTCATCCTCCAATTATCATAAATTTTAAGCTATATTATCATAATTAAAGGATTTTGTCTATTAAAACATATAAGATGGCATAAATTGATTTACTGCATAATATGGCTGATTATTATATGGAAATCTTCTAATATTTCTTCTTGATATTAATTCACGAATTACCAAAATTCTAATTAAATCTTTTAAAAGTAAATTTGAACTATTTTGATTATTATTTACTCCGACTACTATTACTTGAATTTGCTGCACTATAAGAAGATGATTGCATATTTTGATTATTACTACTTGAACTAGAAGTATTAGAATTATTAGAATTAGATGTACTTCTTTGAATTGATGTATTCGAATTACAATTTTGAGTCGAATTCTGAGCTGAATTCAAATCTCCTTCAACAATATTATAAATAGTATCAGTAGTATTTGTTATAACTTCATCATTTATAATTGGAAAATTATTTTCAGACGTAACTTTTTGAACCACAGGATAAACTATTCTATAAATACTTGGATATAAATTATTAATATTATTTCCATTATTTTGCATTCCGCTCATATAACCATTATTCATACACATAGGTCCTGTCATATACCCTGCCATATTTTGATTTGGTTGCATTCCCATATTATTTCCAGCTAAACCATTATAGTAAAAAATGTCCCTCATATAATCATCATAACTTGGATAAAACATATTAATTCCTCCTTTAATCAAACTATATGAAAAAAATAATATTTTATGAACTAAAATTTAATTCATTTTACTATAATTCTATAATAAACTTTATATACAAATATTAAAAATAAACTGATGTATTGATATTTTCAAAATAAAGTTATATAATGCAAAAAAATATTTAAGTATAAATAGAAAGGTTACAATATTTTATGGATAATTGGTATATAGATTTTGATAGCACTTTATATGATACTACATCTTTAACTAATGATATGTTAGAAACAATGGCTTTACATATAGATAAATCAAATAAAGACAATATTCTAAAAGAACTAAAAAGTCTTTTCAATAGAGAACATATTTATAATATATTTGATTTATGCAATTATTTTGAAAAAAAATACTCTTTAGAGTCAAATTATCTTTTAAATCCAGTTAAAGAAGTTATTAAAAATGGTTCTAAATATGTATATGACGATGTAATTTCTTTTTTAAATAAACTTAAAGAAAAAAATAATAAAATACAAATGCTTACATCTTCAACTATAAAAGAAAACATGGAATTTCAAAGTCTAAAAATACTTGGTTCAGGTTTATCTAATTATTTTGATGTTATAACAATTACTTCAGTACCAAAATTTTCTTTAGGATTAAAATATAAGGATGGTATCTTTATAGATGACAATCCTAAAGATTTAGAAAGCTTATTTAAAGCAAATGGAAAAAGAATAATTCGCATAAAGAGAAAGAATGGAAAATATTCAAATAAACTATTAAATATTTCAAAAATTGAAGAATATACTACACTATCAGAAATATTAATATAAAGAGGAGGAACTAATTTTATGATGGAACAAAAAAAGATAGTTATTTTTGGTGGAGGAACTGGAACAAGTTTTGTTTTAAAAGGTTTAAAATATTTCCCAGTGGATATAACAGCTGTTATCACTGTTTCAGACAGTGGAAGCTCAACAGGAAGATTACGAAAAGAATTTTCAACTCCAGCAGTCGGAGATATTAGAAAGGTTTTAAGTAATTTATCAACATTGCCTGATGAAATTAGAGATGTAATGGAATATAGACTATCTATACCTGGAAACGATTTAGATGGGCATGCTATGGGAAATTTAGTTTTAACGTCACTACTTAAAGAAACTGGAAGTTTAAAAACAAGTATTGAATATTTAAGCAAATTATTAGATGTAAAACACAAAGTACTTCCACTTTCAGAAGATTACTTAACTTTAATGGGAGAAACTGTTGATGGAGAAATTATCGAAGGTGAAGATACGATAACAAAAGCAAGAAAAAAATATAAAAGATTTTTCTATAAAGAAAACCCACATGTATTGCCAGAAGTTTTTGATAAAATAGAAGATGCAGATTTAATTATTTTAAGTATGGGAAGTCTTTATACTAGTGTACTACCTCATCTACTTTGTAAAGATGTTGTGGAAGCTATAAGAAATTCTAAAGCTAAAAAAATGTACATTTGCAATGCAATGACTCAACCTGGAGAAACTGATGATTTCGGAGTTAGTGACCATGTTAATTTCTTAGAAAATTATTTAGGAAAAAATACAATAGATAGTGTAATTGTTAGTACAACAGAAATACCTGAAGAATTATTAGAAAAATATGAAACTGAAGAACAAAAAAATCTTGTCAAAGTAGATTATGAAAATATGAAAAATGCTAAATATGAAGTAATAGAATCTGATTTACTTACTACAGTTGATGGCACTATTAAACACAACAGTTTAAAACTTAGTTCAATTATCTTCTTTTATTTAATGAATAAAAATGAAAATGAGCAGAAAAAAATTAAATTTTAAGTCAAAAAAATACCTCTTTTGAAAAGAGGTATTTTTCTTTCTATTATCCATCCCCAACGTTTCCTTCGGCAAAGTTTTGGATAATTCCTAAGATTGCAGAAGCTGCAAATAATATAATTGCACCAACAATATATATTGTTGAATTTTTCTTAATCTCAGCTTTACCTTCTGGTGAAGCAGCTATGTATTGGATTGCTAGTACTATTAACATGATAATAGCAACACCGGCACCAATGATTCTAGCAATATAAATTATAGAACCAATAATATTAGAAACAACATTTGATGCACCACTGTTATCTTCTTCAGTAAATTGATCTAAATTTACTGATGCACTAACAACTTGTGTAAAAGCTGTTACTAACATTACTGCTACTAATAAAGCTACTACTATTTTCATAACTTTTTTCATCTTCATACTAAATCCTCCTTTATATTATTACTACACATACTATTTCAAAGTATTCAACTACTTACGTTAATTGTACTTCAAAAAAACTAATTTGTAAATACTTTTTTGAAATTTTATGAACACTTCTGTCTAATTATATCAAATTTGTAATTTTTTTGCAAAATATTCATTAGCGAATTTTTTCGTTTGTGCCGTTTTTTTTGAAAGTTGTTTTTCAAAACAAGATGATTTTTATGTACATTTTATATTT
>CALXVK010000105.1 GCA_944391975.1 uncultured Clostridia bacterium | reverse complement strand
GATACCATAATAGTCTTGGGCTTGCTTATTTTATAAGCGACTACCAATTAGAATACTTCATATTATTATTTTAGCATTATTTATCGTCACATTTGTCACATTTTATATTTTTTTTCAAAAAATCTTTTTAATTTCATTTTAGCAGTACTTTCTGATTTATAATTTAGCTTGTACATAATTTGGATCCAGTTCAAATTATCAAAGTATTTTAATCTTATTATCTCTCTTATGTCAGCCTCTTCTATATAATTTAATTCGTATTCTATTTGTAATATTTTTTTATCTATTTTTCTTTGTTTTTGTTCTAACATCTTTTGTAATTTTCTAATTGTATTTTTTCTTTTTCTATATGTAATACTGTTGTCTAACCCGCTCGATTCTGTATGTATGTTGTATATATGGAAAAGTTTTTGAACTACCTCTCACTCCATCAATTAAAATTTTCTGGGGTTTATTTTTAATTTTATTTATTCTTTCTGACAAACTCTTAGTTTCTTTTCTCAAACTTTCTAAATCATCTAAATATTTCTTTAGCATTTTTTGCTCCTTTTTTATTAATATAATTTCTTTAGTTTATTTTAAAAACAGCTTAAAATCGATTCTCATAAGTCATTTTTTCTAAATATTCCTTATCAAGAATTATATTTTCTACATTTATATAAGTTTCTATTCTTGAAATTTAAATTTAATAATATATATTATCTTCTAATTCTAATTTATTACTTATAAAATTTTTAATTTTTTGCATAGAATTGGAAAAATTTTTAACGACAAATAAAATATTATTTTTTTCATCTTTAGCACAAACTTCCATAATATAATCCATATTAACAATCCTCAATTTTACTTATTTCATATTCTATTTTTTCTTTTATTTTATATATTGCTCCATTAAAGTCATCATCATAAGTTTTTAATTCTTCTTTTACTCCTTGAAGTGTACTAAATTTATCTGCCGAATCTATTTTTGTTCCAATTCCATTATTCATGTACTCAAGAGTATCTAAATTTACAATTACATAATATTCTTTTTGCATTATTTAATCTTCCTCCTCTTCATCATATTCTTCATCTTCTTTAACTTCTTCCATATATGCTTATGTGAATTTCTTTATACATTATTTCTCTACTAATTTATTTGTTTCTAAATTTATTTCAGAATTTAAAATATTATAAGCTTTTTCTATTTCATACATTCTAATAGTATTATCTTTTAAACAATGTATTTCTTTTTTGTAAGATGATATTAATAATGGACATTCTGCACAACCGTCAACATTATTACAAATATTTTCTACTTCACCCATATTCAATTTACTAACTAATTTTATTTTACTCATCTTTATTCTCCTTTCTCTAACATTCTTTTATATGCTTCTTTTAAATCTACTTGTCCTATAAAATCACAATCTTCTTTTGTTATACTATAATCTGCATATATATTAACTTCATCTTCAAACATAGTTTCAACTGCAAATGGTTCTAAAATATATCCTATTTCATCATCTGCATCTAATGCAAATTTAATATGTACATCTAACTCTTTATTTTCTATATTGTTTAATTTATCAATTAACTCTTTTACTTTCATATCTTTATTCTTCCTTTTCTAATAATTCGGGATTATCATATATATTGCCACAAACTTCTATAAATTTTTCAATTATTCCCTCTCTTCCAAAAGTTAAATCTTTGTTGTTTGTTATATCTACTATAAATCCACAATGTTCGTATATTACTTTTCCTGTAATCCATCTGCCATCGCTAAATACTTTAACTATATCTCTCTCATATATTTCTTTTCCGTTTTTATCTTTAAGGCCTGTATATTGTCCTACTGTTTCTTTATCTACTCTGTACCACATAGTTGCAAATAACATAGTCTCTTCTATTCCATAACTCGCATCTAATTCAACTTCTTGAATAATATAAGCATTTCCATTTATATCATAAGCTAATTGTCCATATACCCAACCAATTTCTTTGTTTTTTCCTCTAAATTTAATTTCTCTCATTATTCTCACTTATTTCCTTATTAAAATATTTTTCAAAATCTTTTTTATTTATTAACTCTGCAATAACCTCCATATCTCCACATAAAATCATCTGCAAAACAATTATTTCATCGATATCATCTTTATCATTAGTATAAATACTACTTTCATTGACATAACAAATAGCTGTTCCAAATTTATTAGTTCTTTTATTATAAAAACAATTTTCTTTTCTAAATAATTTATCTGCTAATACACTATTCAGATTAAATCTTTTAAACCAACTCTCTTTATATGTTTTATAAATTCCACCACTGCAAGCAGTTAGTTTTATATTTGTATCTCCTGCATTATAACTATTAAACATCTTCAAATCTCCTTTCAGATTCTATCTTCATAATATTTTCTTGCCTCTTCTAAATTATTAAAATTAACTAAATATCCATCTTCTATTTGTTCTTTTAATATTAAATCTATCATTTTATTTAGCTTGTCTATCTCATCATAATATTTCACATTAGTTTCTATTATTGCAAGTGTTAGTAAATGTTCTTCATACATTTTGCTATTTTTTGGTAATCTTTTTATTTGTTGCTCACAATGTTCTTTTAAATCTTGAACTTTCATTTTCTACTTTTCTCCTGTTAATTCTTTAAAATATTCTTTTACATGTTCTTTATCTTTAAATGTATTAATTACTAATTGACTATCATAATTATCTATTGCTCTTGCCATTAAATCTATTTGTTTATCTTTCTTTTCTAGTTCTGCAGATAATTTCTTGTATTCATCTATTAATTTGTCTAAATATTTCTTTTCTACTAGGTTCATTTTTATTCCATTTTCAAATGTAAACAAAAAATTTCTACAATAGTTTAATATATCCTCTATTGTTTCTGTTCCATTATTAAATCGTTTACTTATTTCTTCTAAATCTTCATCTTTCATCATTTCCTCCTAATCTAATGTGGCTATATTTTTTTCTATACCTAATATTTTTTCACACATATTTTTTGCTCCTAAATGTCTAAACATTCCAGGCTTTAAATTTTCATTTGTTTTACTTTCTTTTTTATAAACTTCAAACCTTTCTTGCTCTTCTTTTAAGTATTTTTCTACTTTTTCTTTTGGTATAGAATTATCTAGTTCTTTTAATATTGTTTCCTGTACCTCAATTAACTCATCAGCTTTATTTATTTTGTCTTTATTCTTCTTTTCGTAATCTATCCAATGTTGCATCGTTTCTATTGCCTGTTCTATATCCATCCGTAACACCTCACATTTCCTATTTCTTCAAACATCTTATCAGCTGTTTTTTTCCATAATGTTCCTCCTTAACTTAAACTTAATAATCTTTTTATAGCTTCATTTGCTGTATGTCCATCCCATTCTGGAGCTTTATCTAATTCTTTAACATGAAAATAGTCCCAATATTTCATTTTATAATGATATGTTGCTTGTCCTTTTGGAGTATTTATTCCAACTATAAAATATCCATCAAACATTGTTCCATCATTATGCAACTTGCTTTTCCAAGCATTTTCACATATAAAATCTTGATTACATATTATGCTAAATAATTTAGCTCTATGGTCATATAACTCTCCAAAGGTATGACATCCATCTGATATATTATTTGTATTTAAAACTCCCAATTCTTCTTCTCTTTTTATCATTCTATTTATATATTGCTCTGTTCTTGTAAGACCAATTCCCTCGGCGCCGAACTCAACGGCCTTGGCGGCGTCCTTTGGAGTGTCGGCGT
>CALXVK010000104.1 GCA_944391975.1 uncultured Clostridia bacterium | reverse complement strand
TTTTCATACGTCCCACTCCTCTCATAATTTAATATTTATAGCCGTTAAACTTTAAATATTATATCATGTTTGAGTGAGATTTTTGTTACTCTGTTCATAACTATAAGTCTTTTTTACCCCCAGTATAACTGGGGGTTTACTTTTAAATTAACTAAAAAAACTCGCAATACTTGCGAGCATTTAGTTTAGTTTATACTAGTCTTCTTTTTTTACTGAAATAACTTCTTTACCATCATAATAACCACAGTTTGAACATACTGTATGTGGTAATACTGGTTCATGACAATGTGGACATGTAGCTAAAGTTTTTCCTTCTAATTTCCATGTTGATCTTTTTGAACCTGTTCTAGCTTTTGACCATCTTCTTTTTGGTTGTGCCACTTTTAATCCCTCCTTCTTGTAACTATAGCGATATGTATATGTTTAAATTTTTCTCTAAAACACAATTGCTTAAATAGTATATAATCTTTTATTTAATTTGTCAAGCTTTTAACAAATTTAAGTTCTAATTTTTACATTATTTTTTAATTTAAAACTTGCATAAAATTTATGTTAACTTTTTTTATTGTTTTCGTACATATTTTTTGTGGATAACTACCTGTGGATAAAGTGGATAACTTTGTGAATAACTATAATTACTTACTTTTTTCGACACGATTTATTCACAAACACTTTTTTAACTAAATTATCATTAAGAAAAAGTATCAAAATTATGTGTCCAGTAAATTTGTTTTGTGTAAACTTAATTTTTTCTCAATTATATTATATTTTAAAGAATAAAATCTATTTCTTAAAATTATGCAAAATAAAACCCTGCTAAAAAAGCAGAGTTTATTTTTACTTAATTAAACATTTATCAAGTTTTTCAAATATTTCTTGTTTATCCATATTTTTTCCAATAAATACAAGCTTTATCATTCTATCTCCATATTTTTGGTCCCAATCTTTAGCAATATCTGGGTTTTCTTTTAATAACTTAACTTGTTCATACTTTGGCGCTGAAGCAATCCATTCTCCAGATTCAAAAGCTTGAACTAATTTTCCAGCTTGTTCAAAAACATATCCTATACTTGGCTCATTTGAAAACCACAATAATCCTTTACATCTTATTACAGACTTTGGAAAATTGTTTGCAAAATCTTCAAATCTACTTCTATCAAAAGGCTCTCTTCTATAATAAACAAATGAACTTATACCATACTCTTCAGTTTCACCATGTTCGTGATTGTGATGGTGGTGATGATGCTCTTCTTCATCATGATCATCATTTTCATTGTGCTCATGTTCTTCTTCGAATTCTTCATCAGCTTCTAATTCTTGAATCCATCCAGCAGAAGAAGCAACTTCATCTAAATTAAATGATCTTGTATCTAATATTTTAGAAACATCAACTTTTCCATAATTAGTTTCGATAATTTCTGCTTTAGGTTGTAATTTTCTAATAACAGTTTTTACTTGTTCTAATTCTTCTTTTGTTATTTCATCTATTTTATTTAAAACAATAACATTACAAAATTCAATTTGTTGAATAATTAAATTTTCTATATCCTCTTCTTCAACTTCTTTTTCTAAATATGAACCACATCCAAATTCTGTTGCTAATCTTGAAGCATCTACAACAGAAACAACATTATCTAATCTGCAAATTTGAGGCAATCCATAAGAAGCCGCATCTTCTGCAATTGCTGTAATAGTTTGAGCAATTGGTATTGGTTCACAAATTCCACTTGCTTCAATTAAGATATAATCAAATTTTCCAGTATTAGCTAATTCCACGATTTGTTGCATTAAATCTACTTTTAATGTACAACATATACATCCATTTTGAAGTGGAACCAAACTATCATCTGTTTGATTTACTACTCCACCTTTTCCTATTAAGTCTGCATCTATGTTTACTTCTCCTATATCATTTACAATAACTGCAACTTTATATCCTTTTTGATTATTTAAAACATGATTTAATAGTGTAGTTTTACCTGCTCCTAAATATCCTGTAAGTAAAGTTACTGGTATTATTTTGTTTTGCATATTTTTTACTCCTCTCTAAATAATAATATTAAAAAACTTTTTATTGTCATAATATTATAACATACTTGTCAAGAAAAAAATCATAAAAAAACTCTGCTAATTAAATAGCAGAGTTTATATATTATTCTTCAATTTTCTTTTTTAATAAAGCAAATGATACAGGTATCATAACTAAATAAATAATAGCTGAAAATTCATAAATTCTTTCAGATGTTTGTAAACTTTTTAACATATCAGTAGCTTCTTCAAGTTCATCACTTGCATATCCAAAATCTGAAAGATAATCTTCTGCATCATCAATTAGTTCTGATATACTATCTACATCAGTATCTTCTAAAGCCATAGAGTTTATGCTATTTACTATAAGCATATGTACTGCAAAAATAATCACTGCTACAACAACTAATACTATAACTATATTTTTTCTAAATAATTTATAACTTTCTTCTGTTATTTTATATTTTTTAGTAGATCCTTTTACAGCAATTAAAGTTGATAATAAAGCAACTACTACATCAACTATTACTAAAATCCATGCTAATCTACCAATTGAATCAAACATCTCTTGCAAATCATTAGAATTTGTATCAACTGAAGCAGCCCAAGCGAAAAGTGCTATAATAGTTCCAATAGCCATAAAAATAATACAAAAAATTACAAATCTTATTGCAAAACTAATTGTAGCTTTTTTCAAGTTAAATTCTTGTTTTTCCATTTTTATATCCCCCTAAAATTTATTTTAATCATTATATACAATATTTTATTATTTGTAAATCTTTTTATTATTTTTATATCTATTTCATTGTATTTATAGCCTTTTCAGCAATTTTATTTTTATCAAATTTATTCATTACAAAAACTATAATTAATGCAATAACGATTATTCCTAAATAAAGTAATATTCCTATTTTCCAATCTCCTTTTATAATATTTGCTCCTGCTAAAGCAGATGTCAAAACAGATGGTATTCTTGCAAATGTTGAAATAAAAATAAATCTCAAAGGCGTTATTGGTAAAAGTCCTGCAATATATACTAATAAGTCTTTTGGCGTACCTGGAACAAAAAATAATATAAATAATACTTTTTCCGCAGTTCTTGGATTTTGAAATAATTTACTATCAATTATTTTTTTTACTTTTCCCTTATCATAAAAACTATATACAAACTTTTTTCCAAATTTTCTAACAAGCATAAAAATCGAAGTTGAAATTATAAAAGTTGTTACAAGAATAAAGATTGTTCCTCCTATAGCCCCATAACACATACCAGCTAAAATTTCTATAGGTTCTCCTGGAATGATTATTAAAAAAATCTGTGCCATTTGTAAACCAAACAATGAAAACATTCCTAAAATTCCTGTGTTTTGCACTTTTTCTTTAAATGCTTCTTGTCCATCTGATGTAGAAATATTTTTTATTACTGGAAATAAATATGCAATTATTCCTATAATTATTAATAAAGCTACTATTGCTATTAATATTTTAAATACTTTTAATTTTCCTTTTTTACTCAAATAGTATTCACCATCCTTTAATAATTAAAAATGCTATCATTTATTATAACATAAATTTTTCCAATTAATTATGTTTTTTGCAAAATTAATGAATTTTTAATATTCTTTGACAATTTTTAACTATCTTCTTCTATATTTTTTTAAGAATTTTTTCGTTAGTTTAAAACCATTGAAAGAGTAAGAGCAAAAAAACTAAAAAAAACTTAACGACATGAAG
>CALXVK010000103.1 GCA_944391975.1 uncultured Clostridia bacterium | reverse complement strand
GAAAGGAGTTGCTTTGCTATAAAGCTAAAGCTTTCGTTACTACCGGCATAGCCGGAAGTATATAAACAATAAAAAATACATCTCAAATTTAGAGATGTATTTTTATTTTATTTTTTAGTTTTAGATTTTTTATTTTCTTTTGTTTCAGTTTGTCTATCTGCTATATTTTCAATTTCGATTGCTTTTTTAGATTTCTGTTTTTTCTTTAAATTATCTTTTGCGACTGTCATTAATAATTTAATTCTATTTGTTTGATTTGTTTCACTTGCTCCTGGATCATAATCTACTGGAGAAATATTTGCATATGGATATTTTGCTCTAATTGATTTTATAACTCCTTTTCCTACAACATGGTTTGGTAAACATGCAAAAGGTTGAACACAAATTATATTAGGAACATCATTATTAATGTATTCTATCATTTCTGCTGTTAAAAACCATCCTTCACCAGTTTGATTGCCAATTGATAAAATATCTTTTACACTATCTTCTAATTCCCATATATCTGCTAATGGCATATAATCTTTTCTAGATTCTGCTAGAGCTTTTTTATAATCTCTTGTTAATATATTTAATAATTTTATTACCATTTTAAATATTTGAGCTTTTGTTTTATCAGTTTTTAGTAAAGTATTAAAAGTTATTTTATGTGTTACCATGAAATATAGGAATCCCATAAAGTCTGGCATTACAACTTCAGCACCTTCTTCTTCTAGTTTTTCTATAACAAAGTTATTTCCAAATGGATGATATTTAATAAGTATTTCACCAACAACTCCTACTTTTGGTTTTTCAATAGAAGTATCCAATTCTATTTTCTCAAAATCTTTTACTATATCATACATACTTTGTTTAAATTGTTTATATGTACCATTTCTAATTAAGTCTTTTATTCTATCCATCCATAATTCATATAGTTTTTGAGTTTCACCTTTATTAACTTCATAAGCTCTATTTTTATATAATACTTTTTGCATTAAGTCACCATAGATTACAGCCTTTAATAAGTTTTCTATTAATTTTGGAGTTAATTTAAATCCATTTGCTTTTTCCATACCTACTATATTAAATGATACAATAGGTACTTGACTAAATCCGGCATCTCTCAATGCTTTTCTTATAAATCCAATATAATTTGTTGCTCTACATCCACCACCTGTTTGTGACATTATTAATGCTGTTTTATTAACATCATATTTTCCAGATTGTAAAGCTTCTATCATTTGACCTGTTGTTAAAATTGCTGGATAACATGCATCATTATTTACATATCTTAATCCTACATCTACAGTATGAGGTGTACATTCACTTAGTACGTGTAAGTTATATCCTAATGGTCTGGCTGCTGATTCAAGTAATTCAAAATGTATAGGAGCCATTTGTGGACAAAGTATAGTATAACCTTCTTCCCTCATTGTTTTTGTAAACATTACTTTATTTATACCATAGTTTCCTAAATCCTCTTGGGCGTTACATGTACTACATTTTGATTCTTCTTCTTTTTCTGCTAATCTTTTATTCATGCTTGCTAAAAGTGAACGAATACGTATACGTATAGCTCCTAAATTGTTTATTTCATCTATTTTTATTAATGTATACATTTTGTCATAACTTTTTAATATCTCTTCAACTTGGTCTGTTGTAACGGCATCAACTCCGCAACCAAAAGAATTAAGTTGTACTAATTCTAGTCTATCTTGTTTTCCAACAAAATCTGCTGTAGCATATAATCTAGAATGAAACATCCATTGATCAACAACACGAATTGGTCTTTTAGCTTCTGAAAGATTTGAAATACTGTCTTCAGATAAAACACATAAACCTAAACTTGTTATTAATGTGTCAATTCCATGATTAATTTCTGGGTCAACATGATAAGGTCTACCTGATAATACTATTCCTCTAGCATCATTTTCTTCGATATATTTTAAAACTTCTTGACCTTTTTTATGAACATCATCTCTATAATGTTGATATTCAGCTTCAGCAGCTTCAGCAGCTTCTGTCAATTCTTTTTTAGTGAATTTATATTCTTTAAAGCAATCTAGTTCTGAAACTACTTTTACCAAATTTTTAATATTATCTATTGGTAAAAATGGATTTATGAATTTTACATTATCATTTTTTAATTCTTCAATATTATTTCTTAAAACTTCTGAATAAGAAATTACAATTGGGCAATTATAATGATTATCTGCTTCTTCAAATTCCTTTCTAGAATATGGAATACAAGGATAAAATATTGTATTAATTCCTTGTTCTAATAAACTCATTACATGTCCATGAGCTAGTTTTGCCGGATAACATACTGATTCAGAAGGCATAGATTCAATACCTTTTTCATATGTTTTTCTGGTACTTTTTTCTGAGATAATTACTCTAAATTTTAGTTTAGTTAAAAATGTAAACCAGAAAGGATAATCTTCATACATATTAAGGACTCTTGGGATTCCAATTGTTCCTCTAGTAGCTTTTTCTTTTGATAGTGGCTCATATCCAAATAATCTTTCAAATTTATACTTATATATATTTGGCAATTCTGAGTTGCCAGTTACTTGGCCACTACCTTTTTCACATCTATTTCCAGATATAAATGTTTTTCCATTACCAAATTTATTAACAGTTAATTGACAATTGTTTTCGCATTTTCCACATCTTACATGAGAAATTTTTACATCTAAATTATCTAATTCATTTTCTTTTAAAACTGTAGAATAATATGTCATATCAAGATTGCTGTTATATTGTTCTTTAGCTAAAATCGCTACACCGTAAGCTCCCATTAAACCTGCTATATCAGGACGTATAACATTTTTGCCAACTATTAATTCAAACGCACGTAAAACTGCATCATTATAAAATGTACCACCTTGAACAACTATATTATCTCCTAAAGTATTTACATCTCTTACTTTCATAACTTTTTGAATAGCATTTTTGATAACTGAATATGAAAGCCCACTTGAAATATCTCCTACAGAAAAACCTTCTTTTTGAGCTTGTTTTATTTTAGAGTTCATAAATACTGTACATCTTGAACCTAAGTCGACAGGTGTTTTGGATGTTATTGCTTCTTTAACAAAGTCTTGTATACTAATATTTAAGCTTTTTGCAAATGTTTCAATAAATGAACCACATCCTGATGAGCAAGCTTCATTAAGCATTATGTTGTCAATTGTATGATTTTTTAGTTTTATATATTTCATATCTTGACCGCCAATATCTATAATGCTATTTACTTCAGGTAAAAATTCTTTAGCAGCTGTATAATGCGCAATTGTTTCTATTTCATTTAAATCAATATTTAATCCTGTTTGAATTAATTTTTCTCCATAACCTGTAACACCACTAAATCTTAGTTTTGCCTCTTTGGGTAGAACTTTATATAATTCTTTAAGCATTGAAACAACACTCATTAAAGGATTACCTTGATTACTTCCATATAATGAATATAGTAAAGCTCCTTCATCATCAATTAAAACAAGTTTTGTAGTTGTTGACCCTGCATCTATTCCTAAAAAACAATCTCCTGAAAAACCTTCTAAAGAGCGTCTTTTTACTTTGTCTTTATCATGACGTTTTTTGAATTCCTTATATTCTTTTTCATTATTAAATAATGGAGGTAGTGGTTTACTATCTGAATATTTTGCAGTCTTAAATTTTTCTAATTTTTCTGTTAAATCTTTATGAGAAATTTCTGTACTTTCCATTGCTTGTAAAGCGGCACCTTTTGCTACTAAAAGATGTGCATCTTCAGGTAAAATTATTTCATCATCTTTTAATTCAAGAGTTTCGATAAATCTTTGTCTTAATTCTGATAAATAATTTAATGGTCCACCTAAGAATGCAACTTTACCTCTTATAGGTCTACCGCATGCTAAACCACTAATTGTTTGATTTACAACAGCTTGAAATATTGATGCTGAGATGTCTTCTTTTGCAGCTCCTTCATTTAATAGAGGTTGAATATCAGTTTTTGCGAAAACACCACAACGAGAAGCAATTGGATAT
>CALXVK010000102.1 GCA_944391975.1 uncultured Clostridia bacterium | reverse complement strand
AAGAAAAAACAAGAAATGGATACTTTAATATGCTTTAATACATAAAAATTAGAATAATTTTAAGTTGAAATGTAAAATATAATATGGTAAGATAGCACTACACTAAGAAATATAGACAAAATAATTTAAAATTAAATAGTTTTTAATTTTCCCTGCGTAGTGCGTGAAGACTGAATTTTTAGAACCTACAAGTTATGGATAAGGGAGCTTAGTTCTCTGGATGTGGCGTGTATGCTTGCATTTATGTAAGAAACCCATGAGCATTCAGGCGGGCACCCACCTGTGTGAGTACAGGTCCATTAAAAATTCATTACTAGAACGGCTTGAACGTGGGGTAATTTTTGCAGTTAATTTTCTTCAAATTTTTTAATTTATTTAAAGTTTGATTAAAATTAACTGCTTTTTTTGATACATAAATGAGATAAAAAAATAATATTTTTGAAATAGAATGATTGATATTTTAAGTATATACTAAAATAGAATAATTATATTGGTAAAAATATTGTATATATAAAATAGAAAAAGGAAGTAATTTTAATGGAATTAAGAGAATATCAAAAAATAATTGCACAAAAAATTGATAGACTTTTTAAAGGGATAGGTAGAGAAGAAAGAAGTTTTGTTGGTGTAAAACTTCCAACTGGTGGTGGAAAATCTTTTATATTTATGGATCAACTTATTAAATTTTCTGAAGAATATAATAAAGAAAATCCACCTAAAGGTGATTGTATCAGTGAAGTTCCAGTTAAATATTATGCACCACTAAAAGATATATTAACTCAGACAAAAATAAATGTAGTTAAATATATTCTTATAGATGAATATGTAAAAAAAGTTAAATCAGAAAAAAAGATAAATGAAATTGGAATTGAAGATGTAAAAAGTGCTATTGATATGATTTCAGAAAGAATGTTAGACAAAACAGGAACTAAAGGTAGAAATAGAGAAATAACAAAAAAGATTATTGATTATATGTATTCTGAAAAAATTGAAAGTGGTAAAGAACCAGAAAAAATTTTGAGAGAAATATTAACAGCAGAATTATATTTAATGACAGATAATATAGAAAAATTAGTAGAATCAGAATTTCCTAATTTAGAATTTATTTGTTATCAAAATCTTAAAGATAGAGAATCAAGAGAACAAGAGTTTAAGGAATCAGAATTAAGTGAACAGGACCTTAAAGAATTAGGACTAAGTGAACAAAATTCCAAAAAGGATCCAGTATTAATTGTTTGGGATGAGGCTCATAAAGCTGGTGCTAAAGAATGGATAAAAAAACTAAAATATATAGTAAAACTTTTTAAAAATACAAAGTTTTTAGCAATAACAGCAACTCCAGAAAGAGATGTAGATGGTATTGATCCAATTGAAGAATTTGCTAAGTTGTTTGGGTATACTGTTTCAGA
The DNA here is from genome assembly GCA_944391975.1 of uncultured Clostridia bacterium. Classification (GTDB taxonomy): domain Bacteria; phylum Bacillota; class Clostridia; order TANB77; family CAG-508; genus Scatovivens. The sequence goes on along the minus strand of CALXVK010000102.1, from coordinate 2,817 downwards.
ATTAAGGGAAAAAGAATATTTAGCCTCAGATATGTCATTAGTTACAGCTTTAAATAAAAAATTAGTGGTTAAACCTGAAGTTATAAATTTTGATTGTATGTTAGATGAAACTATTGAATATCAAAATGTAAAAGAACTAGTAGATAGATTAAGAAAAAAAGTTGAAAATGATAGTAAAAAATTAGAAGAACGACAAAGAAAAGCTATAAGAGAAGGAAAGAAAAATATACCAGAAGAAAGCAAGAGTGAGAAAAATAATTATACTAGATATTTAGAAGTATTATTAGATTTTTGTCAAATGTGTAAATTATCTGGAAAATTAGATTTTGTAAAAGCTCATTTATCAGCAGATAATCCAAAAGATATGGAGTTATTAAACTTTTTAAATAAACCAGAATTATCAAAAAATCAGATGTATTTAGAATATTTAAAAGAAAAAATAGATGAAATAGATAATGTAGAAGCTGAAATTCATAAAGAATATCAAGAATGGAAAAGTAAAAAAGTTAAATCTATTATAGATGAAGTTTTACAAAAAAGGGAATATCTGACACATGGAAAATATATTTGTTTCGTACCAACTTCAAACGATGCTAATAAAACAAAAGGTATTATGGAAAAATATAAAGAATTGATGATGGGATTATTGAATTTATCTGATGAACAGGTGTTATTGACACATAGTAATACAAAGGTAATTTCTAGCAAACAAGATGGAGAAAATTCTAAAAGATTTATGATGAATGAGGAATCTAAAGACTCAATTCAAGTTATGGTTGCTATGAATAAATATACAGAAGGAATGCATGTTGATGGAATAGTTGCAGAATTTATGTGTAGGCAACTTCTTAATAATACTTCAAAAACAAAAAATAAGGAAAAAGATGATCCAAGGATTACTTTTCTTCAAATGATTGGAAGATGTATTTATTCTATTGAACCAAATGAAGAAATAACAGAAGTACCAGTTATATTTGATATAGCATGTAACTTTATGAGATATAATGATAAATTAAATAATATTTTTAAACTTTCAGCAAATCAAGAAAAATTTAAAGAAATATATGATAAAATTGTTCCTAAAAAAACTAAAACTGATATTGAATCAGTTATAGATATATTACAGGTTCTAAGCAATAATGAAATTGATATTTCTTCAATTGATTCTAAAACTACTTGGAGTGAATTTAAAAAGAATATACCAAAAGATAAATTAAATGATGTGTTAGATGGAATTTATTATTTAACTGATATTAGAATTACAGATGATTATAAAATAGGAACTAAATTAATTTCAGCAAGAAAAGCATTTTGGCATGAAGAAACTGAAAATAAAGTTTCAAAAGGAGTGAAAAAATATTATAATACTGCTACAGATAAGTTCTTTAAAACACAAACATTTGAAAAATTACAACGTATAGGATTTTTCAAAGATTTGGAACAAAACAGAGATAGAACAAAAGTAAATGAACATGGATTTGTAACAGGAAATTGTGCTGAGCTAGATGGTGAGTGTCAAGGACTTAATATATATAGTGGAAATAGATATACACTTCCAAATCAAATTTATGGAATACCAAGTTTTGATGTAAATGGATTTTCTAAAAGGGGAGTTAATATTATAACTAGTGTAAGATACAATAGATACTTTTTTAGTTATGATCCTAAAACTGGTGAGTGGACTAATTTATTTACAGGAAAAGATGAAGATTTGCTTGGATTTGATCATAATGGAAATAGGGTTAATCCTAATTGTGATATGGAATTTGATCAATATGGTTTTAATAAAGATGGTATACATATAGATACTCATTGTATGTATAATAAAGAAGGGATGTGTAGAAAAGAAATAGAAATTTCTGAAAGACCAGAAGGACATTTTCCAATAAGAGATATTTTAATGGGAGAGTATTTACCTGATGTTCCAGAGCCAAGAAGAAGTTTTGAAATTGAAAAGAAATTGATAGAATGGATTGTACTTTTCAACAGTTATTCACCAATTAAGAGAAGTGAATGGTATAAAGCAGTTATAATTGAAAATTATGAGAAAAAATTTGGAAAAAACTTAAGTAAAGAAGTTTTATATAGATGTAAAGAATATCAAGAATCAATGGCTATAATAAATGAGGAATTTATAGAAATTTCACAAGATTTAGATGATGAAATAAGAGAAAATGATAGTAAAATAGAAAGAAAAAAAGATGAAAAACAAAATGCAAAATCTAAAAGAGGTAAAAGAAATTCAGAAGTATCAAAAAAACCTCAAACCAATCAAGCATCAACAGATGATGAGTCACCTGGAGATGACAGATAAATAGGAGAAAATTATTATGATAGATAAAAATAAGAGTTTAATTAAATCTGAAAAAAATATATTTTTAAAATTTATAAATTTTGTAAAAAATCTTTTTTGGAAGAAAACTACTAGTAATAAAAATGTTGATAAAGAATTTGAAATAAAAAACGTGATGAAAAATAAAGAAAACTCATACTTAAAATTGGAGGAAGAAAAAAGTTTAGATAGTAGTAATTTTGATGAAAAAGAACAGTTTTTTAAATTATATTCTGATGTTAAATCTCATAATGTAAAAATGAGTGAATTAAGTCCAAGTGATTTAATAAAATTTAATTCTATTATAAAAGAAGAGGTTAAATTAAAAAAGAAAAAGATAATAAATCAAAATGAAATATTGAGAATATTGACTAAAGAAATAGATGAGATAAATGTAAAAAACAATGTATAACTTGCAAATACTTTATTTGACGATTTTATGACTATATGATAAAATAATTAATGTGGAACTTATTAATCTAGGG
>CALXVK010000101.1 GCA_944391975.1 uncultured Clostridia bacterium | reverse complement strand
TGGCAGGTCAAATAAATGGTACGTCTGGATATGAGGAAGCAGCAGCTCAAGGATTAATTGCAGGAATAAACGCAACACAAAAAATTAAGGGAAAAGAGCCTTTAATACTCGATAGAACTCAAGCTTATATTGGTGTTTTAATAGATGATATTGTTACAAAAGGTACTAATGAACCATATAGAATGATGACATCAAGAGCAGAATATAGGCTTCTTTTAAGACAAGATAATGCAGATTTAAGACTTACAGAAATTGGACATGAAATAGGTTTAATATCTGAAGAAAGATATCAAAGATTTTTAAATAAAAAGGAACAAATATACAAAGAAATTGAGAGATTAAAAACAACAAATATAAAACCTACAAAAGAATTTAATGAATTTTTAAAAAGTGTAGGAACATCTGAAGTATCAGGAAGTGTAAAAATTTCTGAATTATTAAAAAGAACTGAAATAACTTATGATAATATAAAAGAATTTGATAAAAATAGACCAGAGTTAGATAGACAAGTTACTGAAGAAGTAGAAATTATGATTAAATATGATGGATATATTAAATTAGAAGAAAAACAAGTAGAATCATTTAAAAAATTAGAGAGAAAATTATTGCCAGATAATATTGATTATAATGAAATAAAAGGATTAAGATTAGAAGCAAGACAAAAACTAAATAAATATAAGCCATATTCTATTGGACAAGCTTCAAGAATATCAGGAGTTTCACCAGCTGATATTTCTGTATTATTAATATATTTGCAAACAAAATAAATTTTGAGAGGATTTTGTATGGAATTTATAGAATTTGAAAAAATATTTAAAAATGAATTAAAAAATAATAATATTAATGATAATATTAATGTTAGAAATTATTATGAATATATGAAGTTGATTTTAGATTGGAATAAAAAAATAAATCTCACAGCAATAGTTGATCAAAAAGAGTTTCTTGTCAAACATTTTGTGGATTCACTTACTATACTTGATTTTATAAACACAAAATCAAAAATAATTGATGTTGGAACTGGAGCAGGATTTCCAGGTATTCCTTTAAAACTGTATGATGATAGTTTAAGTTTAACTTTAATAGATTCTGTTAATAAAAAAATAAATGTATTAAATGATGTAATCGAAAAGTTAAAACTAAATAATATAAAGGCAATTCATACTAGAGCAGAAGATTTTGCAAATGATATAAAAAATAGAGAACAATTTGATTATGCTGTTTCAAGAGCTGTTTCAAATATGTCTACATTGGTAGAATATCTGCTTCCTTTTGTAAGAATAGGAGGAAAAGTAGTTTGTATGAAAGGACCGAATTATAATGAAGAGCTTCAAGAAGCAGAAAAGGGCATAGATATTTTAGGTGGTAAAATAGAGATTATTAAAAATATAAACATTAATAAAGATTTAGAAAGAAATATAATAGTAATAAGTAAAATAAAAAATACACCAAAAAAGTATCCAAGAGGTCAGGGAAAACCTCTAAAAGAGCCAATTAAATAAGAAATAAGTAGATAAGAAAATCTACTTATTTTTTTATATTTTTTTTATTAAAACTCATTGACATATTTAGTAAATTTTTATATGATTATATAGAATTATTTTATGAGATAAAATTATCTCTAAAGGAGGAATATACATTGGGAAAAGTAATAGCTGTAGCAAATCAAAAAGGTGGAGTAGGTAAAACAACAACATCTGTAAATTTAAGTACAATACTAGCAAAAAAAGGAAAAAAAGTAATGTTAATAGATGCAGATCCTCAAGGTAATGCTACAAGTGGTCTTGGAATAGATAAAGATGTGGAGAATTCATTATATGATGTTTTAGTAAGTGAAGTTGACATAAAATCTGTTTTAGAAGATACTTGTGTTAAAACTTTAAAATTATGCTCATCAAACATGAGTTTGGCTGGAGCGGAAGTAGAGCTTGTATCTATGATGTCTAGAGAGCAGAGATTAAAAGAAAAATTAGAAGATGTACGAAATGAATATGATTATATAATTATAGATTGTCCACCATCTTTAGGGTTAATTACACTTAATTCTTTAACAGCTGCTGACTCAGTGTTAATTCCGGTTCAGTGTGAATACTATGCTTTGGAAGGATTAGGACAATTAATAAATACGATAAATTTAGTAAAAAAACATTTAAATAAGTCTTTAGAAATAGAAGGAGCTGTTCTTACAATGTATGATATGAGAACTAATTTATCAAATCAAGTTGTAAAAGAAGTAAAAAGATATTTTGAAGATAAAGTGTATAAAACGGTTATTCCTAGAAACATAAAATTAAGTGAGGCTCCAAGTTTTGGAATGCCTATAACATTATATGACCCAAAATCTAAAGGTGCTAGATGTTATGAGAAACTTGCAAAAGAAGTTATAGCTAATAATACTAAAAAATAGGGGGAAGATAAAATGGGAAATAAGAAAACAGGCTTAGGAAAAGGGTTAGATGCTTTATTTGGTGCACCAACTATTGAATAAGAAATAAAACAAAATGGGGAATTAGTACAAAATATTAAATTAATTGATATTGAGCCAAATGAATTACAAGCTAGAAAAGTTTTTAATGAAGAGTCCATAGATGAATTAGCTGAATCAATAAAAAAATATGGAGTAATTCAACCAATTATAGTTACAAAAAAAGATAATTATTATCAAATTGTTGCAGGTGAAAGAAGATGGAGAGCTTCTAAAAAAGCGGGAATAACAGAAATACCGGCAATAGTAAGAGATAATGATGAAAGAAAAAATAGAGAAATCTCGTTAATAGAAAATATACAAAGAGAAGATTTAAATCCAATAGATAAAGCAAGAGGAATAAAAGTTTTAATGGATGAATATGCATTAACTCAACAAGAAGTTGCAGAAATTTTAGGAAAAGGTAGAAGCAGTATAGCAAATACAGTAAGATTATTAAATTTAGATGATAGAGTAATAGAATTAGTTTTAGAGGGCAAACTATCAGAAGGACATTGTAAAGTTTTACTAGGAATTGATGATAGTGATAAGCAATATGAAATGGCTCTAGGATTAATACATTCAGGAAATACAGTTAGAGAAGCTGAAAAGAAAATGCACACTAAAAAGAAAATGAGAAAAAAAGATGAAAGATATGAAGCTATATTTAGAGATATAGAGGATTCTTTTCAAGGATTTTTTGGTACAAAAGTTAAATTAGATGCTGGACCTAAAAAAGGAAAAATAATTATTCAATATCAATCAAATGAAGATTTAGAGAGAATTTTAGAGTTAATTAAAAGATAGGAAGTTAGTGTTAATGGAAAATTTGTTAGAATTTTTAAGATCTGATAATTTTTTAATTATTTCATTTTTTATTATTTTAGTATTATTAATTTTAGTGATATTTTGTGTTTTTATAATATTTAAAATAAGAAAAGATTATATAATTCTTAAAAATAAAATTGGAAATGGAAGCGATTTAGATATATACTTAAAAAATTATTTAGAGGATGTAAAAGAAATTAAAAGGGATAATTCTGAGATAAAAGCATATTATACAAAATTAGATAGTAATTTAGCTTCATGTATTCAAAAAATAGGATTAGTTAGATATAATGCTTTTTCAAATGTTGGAAGTGATTTGAGTTTTGCAATAGCTCTTTTAGATCAAAATGATAATGGTGTAGTTTTTAACGGTTTATATGGGTCAGATTCATCTAATATATATGCTAAGCCTATAAAAAATGGAGAATCTCAATATCAATTATCTAGTGAAGAAAAATATGCAATTGAAATTGCAGAACAAAATAAAAATTTTGAAGCAAGACATAAACAAAATCCATTGTACAAAGAAAAATAAATGTCAGAATCAAAAATTAGCTTAAAAAAATAGTTTAAAGAGTAATTTATTAAATATATTATTAAAAAGCGTTAAAATTTATTTTGACGCTTTTTTTAATATTGAATAAACAAAAATTTTTTATATAAAAAATGAAAAAAAAAAATATTTAAAATGTTTAAATTTTTTGTTGACAAATTGATAATTCGTGTGTTAATATATATTTGTTGTTGAAATCAGCAGCCTATGGAGAGGTGGTCGAGTTGGTTTATGGCACCAGTCTTGAAAATTGGCGTAGGTTAATAGCCTACCGTGGGTTCGAATCCCACCCTCTCCGCCAGAGCTAGATATTAATAATGATATCTAGCTTTATAAATATTATGGAGATTTACCCAAGTGGTTGAAGGGGACAGTTTGCTAAACTGTTAGGGTTCGTATAGGGCCGCGAGGGTTCAAAT
>CALXVK010000100.1 GCA_944391975.1 uncultured Clostridia bacterium | reverse complement strand
AAAAAATATCAAATTAAGAAAAAAAGACGTATATTTTTTTAAAATAAATAAAAAAACGTTACAAACGAAAAAATTCATTAAGCATTTTTTTTACAATTTACATAAAATATGATACAATATAATTTGTACATTGACAATTTTAGAAAAATCAGTTTTCAAATTCATAAGGAGGAAGGAATATGTTACCAATTACTAATTACAAAGATGAGATTGTTAAGGCAGTGCAGAATAATGCATTTACAATTGTATCTGCCGAAACAGGGTCTGGAAAATCAACCCAGATTCCTCAGTATCTGGCTGAATATTTTGACCAGATTGTAGTAACTGAGCCACGGATTATGGCGGCTAAGACCTTAGCTAAAAGAGTTTCCGAAGAAATGGGAGTAACACTTGGAGAAGAAGTAGGATTTAGAACTGCTTATGAAAAGTGTGCATCTTCAAAAAGTCAAATCCTATATTGTACAGATGGACTTCAGCTAATCAGAACAATTTTCAGTAAAGATAGTAGATCGGAAAAAGTTCTGATAATTGATGAAGTTCATGATTGGAACCTTAATATCGAAACTTTAGTTGCTTGGTGTAAACACATGTATAGCATCTGGAATACAAAAGTTGTGATTATGAGTGCAACTATGGATACAGCTAGTCTTGCAGATTTCTTTGGCAATGATGTTGCTGTTCTAAATATTCCTGGGACTATGTATAATGTTACAGTAGAAGAAAGACCAAAATATCAGTTAATAAGCACTATCAAGGAAAATGTTGCGGCTGGAAAGAATATTTTGGTTTTTGTACCTGGCAAACGTGAAATCCACGATGTTATGGAAGAGCTGGAAGAAACAGATGCAACGGTATTGCCACTGCATGGAGAGATGGATTGGGATGAACAAAAGAGAGTTTTTGAAAATTATCCTAATTCAAAAGTTGTTGTTGCAACAAATGTTGCACAAACGTCTCTTACTATACCGGATATCGATGTTGTTGTCGATACTGGTGAAGCAAGAATTTCTATTGCTGAAAATGGAATTCAGGGCTTGTTCTTGAAGAACATTAGCCAAGCTGATATAATGCAGCGCAAAGGCCGGGCTGGTAGGACTAAAGAAGGAAAGTATTTTCTTTGTTCAGATGCTGAAATAAGGTATAGAGATGAATTCTCTGTTCCTGAAATTCAAAGGAGTATTTTGGATCGGGTAGTTCTGCAGATAGCTGAAGTAGGTCTGGATGCAGAAAAACTTGAATTCTATCATCAGCCAGAAATGAAAGCAATACTTAATGCTAAAAAAGAACTGGCAAATATTGGAGCTCTTTCGGATAACCGAGTAACAGAGCTTGGTCATAAAATTGCTAGAATACCGGTTTCTGTTCAGCTTGCAAGAATGATTGTTGAAGCTGAAAAGTATGGTGTTACAGAGCAGGTTTTGACCATTGCTGCTATTATTGAGATGGGAGGTTTATTGGCGAAAGAAGGAAGGTATTTCTTGTTTACTAGGGAGTGTGAGAGTGACTTGCTTGCTGAACTTGACGTATGGAATGCAATAAACAAAATGGAGTTTATTGATTTTAAAAAGTTTGGCATCAAGAAAAAGGCTTTCTTTAAAATCAAAGAACATATCAGAAAGCTGAAAGAAACACTCTATGGCATTGTCGAGATCTCTTCAAAAGATGACAGAGAAGCTATTCTGAAATCTTGTTTACATGGATTGGTTTCAAACATCTATGTAAAAGATGGAGATAGATGGTACAACAATGCTGGTGATGGAGTTCAGCTTGATAGGAAAAGTTGTATTTCTAACTATTCGCAGCTTGTTGTTGGAATTCCAAAAACAATTGAAATAAAGAGCTTTTACGGTTGGACTAATCACTTAAATCTGGTTGGGTTTGCAAGTGAGATAAGTGTTAATATGTTATTTGAACTTGTTCCCAATCTAATTAAAGAGGAAACCAGCTTAAGATATTCAGTTGGTATGGATTCTGTTGAGGTGACTGTTAAGAAATATTTTGCTGGTGTCGTTGTAGATACAGATATTTTCTATGATGAAAATCATCCTGAATATGATAGACTTAAAGCAGAATATGAGCGTGAGTCAAGTTACTATAAATCTGTTTCAAGTCAGAAAAAACAGGAAGTAGTTGTGATTGATGGAAAACAATTTCGTATTCATTACAGCTATATTGACAGAAAGTATCTGGCATGCATTGATTTAGAGACTCTTTTTACAACTGCTCAAAAAGAAGTTTTTCTTGATTCTGGAGAAAAGGTTTATTTTTATATAGATACTCTATTTGGCAGAGAAGAAGCAAATCTTACTGCACTTAAGAATATTGTGGAATTTAACCGGATCAAAAGAATAAAAGAAAAAATGAGAGATAAATTTGAACAGGTAAAAATGAGTAGTATTAATGCTGTTTTGGCCAATGCTGAAAAGATTGGTGAAATTAAGCTTACTATGAATAATGGTGGTTACGGAGATACACCAATTTTGGCATATGGTTATATTACTTTAAAGAAAAACACGGTAACACTTAAACTTGGTGATGACGAGGAAGTTGCAAAATCCAATACTCTTGAAGCACTGCAGTTTTTGTTCTATAAAGAAATTGAAAAGAAGTATGGAGAAAGCAAATTTAGTCATCAAACAGGTAAGAAAAAGAAAATTCTTACCAAATCTGAAATGGAGGCGAAAAATAATTTTTATTCCCTTGTAAGGGAATTGATGATTAATCTTACTGTTGAAACCACTCAAGAAAGTTTAGATTTTCTTGAGGAGTATTATCAGGAATTAATGCAGTAAGTGAGGTCAAAAACTATACAGGCTATCCTCGATGGAGGGTGGCCTGTATGGCTTTTTCAGAGTGTCCATAAATTTCATAATGATTGTTATTGACATAATATTCTGAAAATGATAAAATATCACCCGTAACTTACAATTTATGTTTTATCCAAATAGGAGGGATACTATGACACAAAAAGAAAAACGAGTAGAAGATGTTAGACGGTATCTGGATAAATTTAATCTAAGATCTGTCTGCCAAAGTTTTTGGAAAAGGAAAAAGGTTGCCGAAAAGGTAGCGGAAATTTATGATGAATTTGTCAAGAAAACGTCGGAACTTGTTGAGAACGCCCCGAATGAAGCAATGAGAAAAAGTGCCTATGAGCAAAGAAAGATTTATCTCAAGCAAGAAAATGCAGAAGCTTTTTCAAAAGATTTCTTGTATAATTTTGAAAAAGAGATATATGATCTTTTGAATGCTGCAGAGGTTCTGCTGGATGATGAGAGTGTAAATAAAATTGCGCTTATAATCAGCCAGGATTTGGAAGTTGCTTCTGATGAGATGATGAACAAACTGACAAATTATGGAAAAAAATTTGTCGCATATCTTTTAGAACTTTTCTTAAAAGATCTCTATAGCAATTATGTTCCGGATGATATGCCAAATGATGTTGCCAAATTTATCCGTATGCTTACTGGTGGACCGATTATTCCGGTATCTGCCGTTTTTCCTGAGTTTAAGGACATGGATGATTGATCATTCGCTGATTTAAACAATTACTCTAAATAGTATTACCAGTGACCGTCACTTAACAGAAGAAATTTTCTATTAAGTGGCGGTTGCTTTTTGTATTGAATTTGCAAAAAAAATAAAGTATAATATAAATATTAAATTTGAAAGGAATATAATATGAATATTGCAAGAGATTGGAAAGATTATGAGATTTTAGATATGGCAGATGGAGAAAAATTAGAAAGATGGGGAGATATAATTTTAATTAGGCCAGATCCACAGATAATTTGGAAAGAAAAAAGTTTTCCAGAAAAATGGAAAACAGCTCATGCCAAATATAATAGAAGTAGCTCAGGTGGAGGAGGTTGGAAAATAAATAAAAAACTTCCTCAGAGTTGGAAAATTTCTTATAAAGATTTAAAATTTAATATAAAACCAATGGGATTTAAACATACAGGCCTTTTTCCAGAACAAGCTATTAATTGGGATTGGATGATAGAAAAAATAAAAAATGCTAAAAGAGATATAAAAGTTCTTAATTTATTCGCATATACAGGTGGAGCAACTGTTGCATGTAGTTATGCAGGAGCTAAAGAGGTTTGTCATATAGATAGTTCTAAAGGAATGACATCTTGGGCAAAAGAAAATATAATCTTATCAGGATTAGAAAATAATAGAGTAAGATTTATAGTTGATGATGTTACTAAATTTGTTCAAAGAGAGATTAGAAGAGAAAATAAGTATGATGCAATAATTATGGATCCTCCTTCTTATGGTAGAGGAAAAAATGGTGAGGTTTGGCAATTTGAAAATAATATATCAGATTTAGTAGAATTATGTACAGAAGTTTTATCTGATAATCCATTGTTTTTCTTAATAAATTCATATACAACAGGAATCTCTAGCAAAGTTTTAGAAAATATTTTAAATTTAAAAGTTCATAAAAAAGGAAAAGTTTCATCTGGAGAAATTGGGCTTCCAATGACTAATTCAAAATTAATATTACCAT
>CALXVK010000099.1 GCA_944391975.1 uncultured Clostridia bacterium | reverse complement strand
ATGCTTGTAGAGAGTTTGATTTAAATGAGAAAGAAAAAGATATGATAATTAAACATATGTGGCCTTTAACTTTGTCTATACCAAAATCAAAAGAGGGTTTAATTTTAACATTTGTTGACAAGTTTTGTGCATTAAATGAAAGCATAAATCATATATCAAATAAAAAATTTATTAGATATGCATATTTAGCAATGTGTGTATTCTTTTTAAAAATTTAATAAATAAGGAATTATTTTTAAATCTTCCTCATATTTTATGAGGAAGATTTTTTTGCTAAAAAAACGAATATTTTTGTTAGATATAGTAGATAAATTTTTAGATTCGACAATGGATTTTGACAAGTTTTAACAATACTTCAAGAGTATAATAATTTTAAATAATTTAATAATACAAAGCTGTAACCTATAGAAAAAATAAAATTATAAAATTGGAGGGCTTTAATTGACTATATATGTAGATGTGATTTTTATAGAAAATCTATTACTAAATTTCATAATTTTATGTGCAACAGCTATTATAGGAAAGAGCAAAATACATATTTTTAATTTTTTATTATCTAGTAGTTTTGGGAGTTTATATGCTATTTTGAATTATATAATTAACTTAAATATGTTTGAAAATTTTTTATTAAAATTATTTATTTCTAGTTTTATGATTTTAATTTCGTTTGATAATAAAAAGCCAAAGATATTTTTTAAAAATCTTATAATGTTTTATTTAACTTCATTTACTTTTGGTGGAGTCTCTTTTATGCTTTTATTTTTTATTAGTCCTGAAAATGTAATTTATGAAAATGGACATTTTATTGGAACATATCCAATAAAAATTACAATTATAGGAGGAATTTTAGGCTTTTTAATAATTACATTAGTTGCAAAATTCATAAAAGATAAAACACAAAATACTTTGTGTGATTTAGAAATTTTTTTAAATAAAAAAAAAATACACATAAAAACTTTAATAGATTCTGGAAATTTGTTAAAAGAGCCAATTACTAATCAAGATGTAATTGTAGTGCAAAAATCGAGTTTAGAAGATTTAATAGATAAGAAAATTTTAAATGAAGCAATAGAAATGGTAAATGGAAAAATTATTGGAGATATGAGTGAAGATATTTATAAATTAAAATTTAAAGTAATTCCTTTTTCTGCTCTCGGAAATGAAAATGGGGTTTTAATTGGCTTTAAGCCTGATTATATAAAAATTTATAGTGAGGAGGAGATAGTAAAAAAGGATGTTATAGTTGGTATTTATGATGGAAAATTAAGTAAAACAAATTTGTATACTAGTTTAATAGGTCTTGGGTGTTTTAGAAAGGAGGGAGTTAAAAATGAAAATTTTACAAATGCTTAAAGATAAAATATTGAAACTATGGAAAAAATTTTTAAAGAGAGATAAAGAAACTAAATTTCCTATTTTTTATATCAATGGAAGTCAAACATTACCACCACCATTGGAACCATTAGAAGAGGAAAAAGTTTTAAATAGATTAGGTGATGAAAATAATGAAGATGCTAAACAAATTCTTGCACAAAGAAATTTAAGATTAGTTGTATATATTGCAAAAAAATTTGAAAATACAGGAATGGATTTAGAAGATCTAATTTCAGTTGGAACAATAGGACTTATGAAAGCAATTAATACATTTAATACGGATAAAAATATAAAACTTGCAACTTATGCTTCTAGATGTATAGAAAATGAAATATTAATGCAACTAAGAAGAACAACTAAAATTAAAAGTGAAGTCTCAATTGATGAACCTTTGAATAAAGATGGAGATGGAAATGAATTATTATTGTCTGATATCTTAGGAACTGATAATGATGTTACATCAAAAAGAATAGAGAAAGAAGTAGATAGAAAATTATTAAGAGGAGCAATTGAAAAATTGAGTGAAAGAGAAAAAGAGATAATGGAATTAAGATTTGGAGTAGACTTAAGTGGAAAGGAAAAAACTCAAAAAGAAGTTGCAGATAAATTACGGGATTTCTCAAAGTTATATTTCAAGATTGGAGAAAAAAATTATGAAAAAAATGAAAAAAGATATTTTAAGTAAAACTGGATAATAAATTATTAATGTAAAAATTTAAAATTGGGAGGATATCATGGAAAAAGTTATTAATGATTGGTGTTTAAAAATATCTTTAACATCAAAATGCAATTTTAATTGCTTTTATTGTAATGATTTTCAAAAAAGTGTTATACAAGGTAAAAAAGAATTATCAGATGATGAAATAAAAGATATTATAAAAGCTGCTCATGAAGCTGGAATTAATAAAATACACTGGACGGGAGGAGAACCATCTGTAGCTAATTTAGTTGAGTTTTCTAATTATGCAAAAGATATTCGGATATAATGAACAAAACATTACTACTAATGGATTTTTGATGGTTGATAAACTAGAAAAATTAGTAGAAAATGGATTAGTTAGAACAAATATTAGCTTAGATTCAGTAAATAGGGATAAATTTAAAGAAATTACAGGAGTGGATGGCTTAGAAAAAGTTATTGATACTATAAAATTAAGTTCAAAAATTGTTAAACTTACTAAAATCAATGTGTGTTTAATGAATAAAAATTTTGATGAGATATCCAATTTAATTAATTTTACATCTACTTTAGGTGAAAATGTAATAATTAAATTTTTTGAATTATGGAAATTTAATCCTGCAGATTTATATTTAGAGATGCATGTGGATTGTAACAAAATAAAAAATGAAATTTTAAAATTAGGAGATGTAGAACCTTTAGACAGTATTAAAGGGAATAATCCTAATGTTGAATATTTTTTAATAAAAGAAAAAAATGTAAAATGTGGAATTGTGGCTGCTCCAGTTAATTATAAATGTGGAGGACCTAGTTGTAAAAAAATTAGAGTTTATACAACTGGAAGAACTTGTGAAGGAAGAAAAATAGTAGATGGAAATTATAATGAAAAGGTAGAAGCATTTAAAGAATTAATAGAAAAAAGATCTAGTACAGTTGTTGCAAGATGAAAATCTATAAGAAAGGAAAGAAAAAAATGAAAGATACTAAATGGCACTTGAGATTTTTTTTGACTCCAAAATGTAATTTTTCATGTATATATTGTAACCCACATAAATTAAGAGAACAAAAACCAGAATTAACTACAGCTCAATCTATTTCAATTTTAGAATCTGCTTATATTGCAGGTATAAGAAAAGTACACTGGACAGGAGGAGAACCAACTGTAAGATTAGATTTATTAAAATTAATGCAAAAAGCTAAAGAGTTGGGGTTTACTGAACAGATTATTACTACAAATGGCTGGAATTTGCATAAGATTTTAGATGAAGCAATTGAAAATGGATTGACAAGAGTAAATATTAGTTTAGATACATTAGATAAAGATAGATTTAAAAAATTAACAGGAATGGATTGTTTTGAAGATGTTTTAAAATCAATAGAAGAAGCAACTAAAAAGGTTCCAGGATATGTAAAAGTTAATGTTGTTACAATGAAAGATACTTTAAAAGAAATACCGGAACTTATTAATTTAGCCAAAAGGTTAGATAATAATAAACTGATAATTAAATTAATTTGTTTTAATCCAAATAATCCAGCTCAATCAGAAGATGATGGAAAAGAAGTTTATGAGAATAATAATATTTCTTTTAATAATATTTTTGAAAAATTAAAAGAAGTAGATGAAGTGGAGTCGCTTGAAAATATAAAATTCGGAGATAATCCAAATTGTGAATATTTTAGATTAAAGAATGCAAATGTAATTATTGGAATTATTGCAGAACCTTCATGGAACTATAGATGCGGAATGAGTGAATGTAAAAAACTTAGAATAACGCCTTTTGGAGAAGTCGCAAATTGTATACAAGATGAGCTTACATATATTGGAGATATGGATGTAGAAGAAAGGGCAGAATTTTTTAGACAGAAAATGGATAAAAAAGAAGCAGATGACTTTTCTGGAAAATATAGAATTCATTATAGACCACAATTAGGTGAAATGAGGTTTGGAAAAGTTTCAGAACCTCAAAGGCTAGAAGAATTTGAAAAAGTTACGAGGTGAGCTAGAATGAGAATTTATAATACTATGAGTGGTAAAAAAGAGAAGTTTATACCTATTAATGGAAAAGATGTTAAAATGTATGCTTGTGGGATTACAGTATATGATTTAAGTCATATAGGTCATGCAAGGCAAGCAATAGTATATAGTATGTTTGCAGATTATTTAAGATATAGAGGATATAATGTAGTATATGTTAGAAATTATACTGATATAGATGATAAAATAATAAAAAGGGCTAATGAATTAAATAAAAATGCTACCCAATTTTCAAAAGAACAAATTATTGAAGCAGAAAAAGATATGTTAGATTTACATGTAAAAGATGCAGATATAAAAACAAAAGCTTCTGAATATATTTCTAAAATTATAGATTTTATTAATGAACTTATAAAAAAAGGTTATGCATATTCTACTTCTAATGGAGATGTATATTATAGAGTAAGAAAATTTAAATCTTATGGAAAATTATCACATAGAAATATTGATGATTTATTAGAT
>CALXVK010000098.1 GCA_944391975.1 uncultured Clostridia bacterium | reverse complement strand
GCCACTTATAATTCATTAAAATTATATCAATTAAAAAAATTTATATCAATATAAATTCAAAATGTAAAAATCTACTCTCCAATTCTTTTAAAACTCTCAATTAGAAATTCAAATACATATTTTGTTAATATAATTTTTAAAAAATGGACAGATTAAAATTTCACCTATAATGGAGAAAATGAAATTTTAAGCTGTCCCTAAATTCAAAATCGCTCTATGTTCCTAAAGCAGTTCTATTATCTTATTTATTTGAAATACTTATATTACTTACACTTACATCTAATTGTCTTGTTACTATATTTTGTATTTGAGCTACTTGATCTGATGAAAGATTTGCACTTCTAACTATTACTGTTACTGCATTATCATTTGCATAAATTACTACATCTTCAAAGCCTTTTAATTTAATTAATTCTTCTGCAACTGAAATCGAATTTTGTTCATCTGTTATTTTTTCTATTTCTTGAATTGCTATTGCTTTTTGCTCACTTGAAATTGCTGTACTATCAACTATTTGCTGATATGCTTCTAATTTTTGTGAATATATATTATCTCTATCTAATTTTAATTCTGTAAAATATTCTGTTGTACTTGTAGAAGTATTATTACTACTCTCAGAAGCAGATGTTGTCTCAGTTTCTGAATTGGTTTCTTCTACAGTATTTTCTATTTCAGTAGAATTTGAATTAGATGCTTGTGTATTACTATTATTAACTTTATTATCATTTTCAACTAAAGAAGTAGCTTCACTATTTACTAATTGAACATCACCTAAGTTATTTTCAGATTCTGATGCAGTTTGAATTACTTGATTTTGAATATCATTATTTTCACTTCCTGAAAAATTTGCATACCCTATTCCTATTAGCATCACCGCAACTGCAACTAAACCTGCATCTTTAAGTCTTTCTATACTAAATTTATATTTTTTTGTTTCTTTATCTTGATTTACATTAGTTTGTTCACTATTTTCATTATTGTCAAAATTCTTTTCATTATTAATTTTAACTACTTGAACCTTTTCTTTTTCCTTATCAGCAATCTTTTTCCTAGCTTCTTTAATTTCTTTATCTAATCTCTGTTCATCTAAAATTTTTTTAAGTTTCTCTGCAAAATTCAAAACTTTTCCCTCCTTATATTTTATAAATATTAATAAAATTTCATTTTACTCATCTTCCATTTCAAAAACTTGAATTTTATGACTTAAAAGTCCTGTTGTTGCTTCAACGGCAGAAACTATATTTGCTTTTACAGTTAAGTCCCCGTGCACCTTGAGCTATAACAATAGCACCTTCTAATTTAGGCATAATATATTTTTCAATAACAGCTTCATTAGAACTATCAGTAAATATTTCTTTATCTTCATTTGTAGTCTCTGT
This sequence comes from uncultured Clostridia bacterium, assembly GCA_944391975.1. Lineage (GTDB taxonomy): Bacteria > Bacillota > Clostridia > TANB77 > CAG-508 > Scatovivens. The sequence continues at coordinate 3,194 of CALXVK010000098.1, read as the reverse complement.
TGTAGTTCCATCTGCACTTGTTGAAACGCTTGAACTTATAGATTCATTATATAATGGTAAAACACTTGAACTTTCTGAATATGTAAGTAAAACTTCTACTTTTCCAACTCCAGATATTTTAGATAATATATTTTCTAACTCATTTTTTAAGTTTTCATCATCTATACTTATTTCTTCAACGTCAGTAGTGCTTTGTGTTACAAGTTCAGCATTATTTTCATTTAAAGTTTCATTTTTATTCTCGTCCTCTGATAAAATTTTATTTATAATTATCAAAGTTATGACTAAAATTATTAAAAAAGCAATTAAATTTTCATTTCTCTTTTTAGAATCTTTTTCGGAAAATATCTTTTTAAATTTTTCAAACATTTTAATCCTCCTATCTTAAGAAATTTTTATTTTACTACTATCTATTTCAAAATTACTAAGAATAACTTCTTTTACTTTTGATTCATCAAACCCGAGCATTTTTCATTTTTATATCTATATATTCAATATCACTATAATCAGAATTTGTTTTAATTTGAACATTTTCAACTGTATATCCGAAGACTTTCAATCTGAGTCTTAATTGAACTTTGCAAACTTAAGATATAAGTATTTGCTATATCTGATTCAGAAGAAGTTTCAATTGTTTCGTTTTCTATTATTGAATTGGTAAATTCTCCTATCTCTAAGTTTGCATCTATTCCTAATATAGGATTTATTATTACATACAAAAGATATAAGCCGGCTTACCACTTTAACATACTTCTTACTATTTCCATCTGGTAAAATCATCTCAATTATTATAGAAATAATTACCACTATAATAATATTTTCGCTCCAAGATTTAATAGCTTCCATCTATTCCTCCTTAGATATTAGTCATTCTTAAAACAATTGTAATTCCAACAATAAACATAACCGAAACAGAAATTAATATTCCAAATAATGTTTTATAGCTATCACCTATCGCATCAAAAAGTTTTACTATTTTTTCATCTGCAATAATTTCACATAATGCAGATACAATTTTTATCAAAGCCCACATTATCGTTACTTTTATAATAGGAATAGCAATTATACCTATTATTACAACAAGACCAACCGCTCCTACTGCATTTTTTAAAATATTTGCACATCCAATAACTGTATCAACAGAATCTCCTATTACTTTTCCTACAACAGGAATAAAAGTAGATACTGCTGCTTTTGCAGTTTTTGAAGTTAATCCATCAACAGATTGACTTAATGTACCTTCAATTGATAGCAAGCAAATAAAGATTGTAAGGATAATTCCTAAAATCCATATAACTGCAGATTTTATAAATTTTGATAACCTGTCTACATGAACTTTATCTGAAAAATTTGAAACTATTGATAAAGTTGTTGCAACTAAAATTAAAGGAATTATCAAATTATTTATAAGATTTCCCATTATATTTATTGCAAATAATAAAACTGTTTCAGCCACTCCACTTGAAACTATAGAACCAGATGTTAACATTAAAGTTATAAGAATTGGAACTAATAAATTCATAAAATTAGTAATATTTAAAATTGCACTCTCTACTATATTTAGCATATCTGTAAAAGTATTTACTATTAATCCAACTATAATTAGATATTGAATAAAATACGCAATCTTTGAAACGCTATCATTACCTAAATTTTCAATAATTGATTTTAAAACACTATGTATAACTATTACAATTAAAATAGAAACCATTGAAGTAATTCCAGTTTTTAATTCATCTCCCAAAAGTTCTACTATCCATCCCCATATACCGTCTATTTCCATAGTTCCATCAATTGATGTATTAAATATATCTGTTACATTCATATCTGGAAAAGTATTAGACACATATTTTTCAGATTCGCTTAAAAATCCTGAGACTCCAGTGCTTTCAATTTGAGAATCTATAATTTCATTATTTGCATAACTTATTGGTTCTAAAATCAATAATATTAAAATTATTGATTTAATAAACTTACCAAAGAGGTTAATGTTGTTGAAATTACCGGAATCGAAAGTGAAATAACAATTATCTTACCTCCTAAATCAACTTTATTTGCAATTGAGCTCTCTCCAGAATCTCTACATACACTAACAGCAAATTCAGTTAAAATTGATATTCCGGTTATTTTTATAAGTAAAATTATATATGTAGAGTTTAAACCAGAATCAGCTAGTCCATTTAAAAAATCTACTATATTTCCAATATAATTTATTGCATAAAAAAGTATAATTGCTCCTCCAATTAAACTAGCATAAACTGCAAAATCTTTTCTATATTCTTTTAACATAATAGTTATGACTAATGTTGCAAATCCGAATTCCTATTATTTTTATAATATCCATTACAAACTAAACACCGTCCTTACAGTAGCAAATAAATCACTAATTTCACTAATTACTATAGTAAGTACAATAACCATACCTGCTAAAGTCATCATCATAGCTTGATCTTCTCTTCCAGCTTTTACAAGTATCTGATATAAAACAGCTACTATAATTCCAACTCCAGCAATTTTAAAAAGTAAATCTATATCCATTTCTAATATCATTCCTTTCAAAAAAGGTACTAATTATAATTTTTCAAACTAAAATAATTGCTATTACTAATCCACTTACTACTCCTAATGTTCTGTATAATTTCTCGTTTTTTTTCTTTTCTTCTTCCGCATCTAAAATTTGTTTATCTAAAAAATTATCAACTAATTCAATTTGACTAATCTGACCAGATTTATCTGTTTTACCAAGCATTTTTCCTAATAACATTAAAATTTCTCTATCATCTTTATTAAAATCTGATTTAGAATTTTGAACTGCATTATTCCATGAAATAGTTACATCATCATCTAATTTACAAAAACTTTTAAAAATATTTTCATTATCTTGGTAAACTACTTTTGATATTTCTTTAAAAATATCTTTAATAGGCTCATATGTAAATTCTATTTTAGTTTTAAAAATATTTAGACTACTTTTAACATCTTTTAAATTTTTAACCCTATTAGAAAAAATCTTAGATTTATAAAATCCTATGTATGTTGTAATAACTATTATCAAAACTAAACACAAATATTTTAAAAATAGCATATATTATTTCACTCCTCATCTGTTTTTTGCAAATATTCCTTATTTTTTTTATCTAAAAAATATATTTCTTTTATATTTCCTTTTTTATTTTCATCTAAAAAAATAATTC
>CALXVK010000097.1 GCA_944391975.1 uncultured Clostridia bacterium | reverse complement strand
CTTTTAGAAGCAAAAGGAATATTCTTTTCAGAATTTATTGTTAAATTTTTAGCTAAAATATATATAAGTATAGGTGATACTAAAAAAGCTAAAAGTATACTTGTTAAATTTGTTTCAAAATATCCAGATAGTTATGAAGGTCATAAACTTTTGGCTGAAGTTTATGAAAAAGAAGGCGGTATGAGAAAAGCAATTGATGAATATGTTATGGCTTTAGATATAAAAGGAAATGATTATGATTCATATTTTAAGATTGCAAATCTATTAAAAGAATTAGGAAAAAAAGATGAATCAGTTGAAATGCTTCAAAATTTACTTAAATCAAAACCAGATTGTTATGAAGCAACAAAACTTTTAGGAGATATACTTTGTGAACAAGAAAGGTTTAAAGAAGCAGCTAATGTATATCAAGATGCTTTAAAATATCATTCAGCTGATTTTGATTTATATTATAATTTAGGAATAGTATTTACAAGATTAAATGATTTTTCTATGGCAAAGGAAATGTATGAAAAAGCTTCAGAGCTTAATCATAGATTATATGGAGCATATTATAATTTAGGACAAATTTGCTTTATAGAAAAAGATTTAGATGCTGCAGAAAAATATTTTGAAAAAAGTTTATATGATGAAGATTTAGAAGCAATGTCATATTATCAATTAGCTAAAATATATGTTTTAAAAGGATTGAAAGAAAAAGCAATCAATTTTATAAATAAAGCAATTGAGATTGATCCAAAGTTACTTAAAAAAGCAGAAAAAGAAAAAATTTTTGATGGAATAAAAGAATATATTACAGTATCAGTAAAAATGGATGAAGTTCCTGAAAAAGCAGAAAAAGAAGAAATAAAAAATAACAAAGCAAATGATGAAATAGAAGCTCAAAAGCATTTAGAAAATACAACTGAATTAGTTCAAAAAATAAATGAAAATACTATTTCAGAAAAGGTAACTAATATAATAAATAAAGAAAAATTAAAACAATTATTAGAGCAGGAACAGGAACTAGATGGATTAGAAGATAAAGATAAAGAAAAAGATCAGAAAAGTAATACATAATATGAATATATATACATAAGATTAATATAGAAATAAAGATTTCTATAATTGAAAGGAGATTATAATTATGAAAAAAGCAATTTCAGTAGTTGGAGGAGATTTGAGAATCGTAAAATTAGTAGAAATGCTTATAGAAGATGGTTATACTGTTTACACTTATGGTTTAGAGTACTCTGAGGAGTTAGTAAAATTAGATGGAGTTGAAATGTGTCCTACTTTATCAGAAGCAGTAAAAGATTCTAAAGCTGTTGTTGGTCCAATTCCATTATCAAGTGATAGAAAAAATCTTTCAATGCCATTTAGTAATATAAAATTACCTATTGAAGATTTTATAGAATGTCTATCAGGAAAAATTTTAATAGCAGGAAATATCACAGAACCAATAAGAAATATTTTAGATTCTAAATCAATTGAATATATAGATTTATTAAAAAGAGAAGAATTTTCAGTTTTAAATACTATTTCTACAGCAGAAGGAACAATTCAAATCGCTATGGAAGAAACTCAAAAAACAGTTCATGGAAGAAATGTATTGATAATGGGATTTGGTAGAATAGGAAAAGTTTTATCAAAAATGCTTACTGGAATAGGTGCAAAAGTATATTGTGAAGCTAGAAAAAATGAAGATATAGCATGGATTAAAGCATATGGATATGAACCAATTCATTTAAATGATTTAGACAAAAATTTATCAAAATTTGATATTATTATAAATACAATACCATTTCAAATTTTAGATAAAGATAGATTAGAATTATTGAAAAAAGATATTGTTATTATAGATTTAGCATCAAATCCAGGAGGAGTTGATAGAAAAGCTGCAAAAGAGAAAAATATAAAATTAATTTGGGCTTTATCATTACCAGGAAAAGTTGCTCCTGTTACATCAGCTGAATTTATAAAAGAAACCTTATATCATGCTTTAAAAGAATTAAATTAGTATAAAGTGATATAAATATTAAATAAATAATGATATAAGGAGAATTTTATGACAACAATACAATCATTAATATTAGGTATAATACAGGCATTAACAGAGTTTTTGCCTGTTTCAAGTTCAGCACATTTAAATGTATTTCCATGGATTTTTGGATGGGATGTGCCAGAAAGTTTTGATGTAGCTCTACATTTAGGAACATTATTAGCAATTGGTATATATTTCTTTAAAGATTGGATAAATTTAATAAAAGGTGGATATAAAAAGCTCATAAAAAAAGAAGATTCACTAGATGGAAAAATATTTTGGTATTTAGTTATTGCAACAATACCAGCTGGAATTCTGAGTCTTGTATTAGATAAAGTATCTTCAGAAATAGTTGGTGATAATATTGCTATAGAAATGGGATTAATAGCAATTGCTCTTATTGTAATGGGTATAATATTATACATAGTTGATAAAAAATGTAGCTCAGATGTAAATTATGAAAATATTTCACTTAAACAATCAATATTAATTGGAATTTCACAAGCTATAGCTGCTGCTTTTCCAGGAGTTTCACGTTCAGGAATAACAATGACTGTTGCAAGAGGTTTAAAAGTAGATAGAGAAAGTGCAGCTAAGTTTTCATTTTTATTAGCAACTCCAATTACATTGGCGGCTGTTTTAGTAGATTTAAAAGATTTTGTTTTTAATATTCCTTTTGTTGTTGGTGTTTTAGCTAGTTTTATTTTAGGATTAATTGTAATAAAATTTTTCTTAAAATTTTTAAGAAAAGGAAGTTTTAAAGGATTTGCAATATATAGAATTGTATTTGGAATTATAATCTTTGGACTTTTAATATTTAATCATTAATATTAAATATGCTTTAAGAAATGAAAAGAGGTAAAAATAAAAATGGAAGAAGACAAAATATTAAGTGGAAAAATAGTTTCTAAAAAAGTAAAAGAAGATTTAAAAATAGAAGTAGATAAACTAAAAGGAAAAGGTATTACTCCAAAATTAGCAGTAATTATGGTTGGAGAAGACGAAGCTTCTAAAGTCTATGTTAGAAATAAATCTAAAGCATGTGATCAAGTTGGAGTAAGTTTTGAAGAATTTTTACTTCCTGAGAATATAACTGAAAAAGAATTATTTGATTTAATTGATAGATTAAATGAAGATGATACTATAAATGGAATTTTACTTCAAAGTCCGATTCCAAAGCATTTAGATCAAAACAAAGCATTTAGAAGAATTAGTCCAGATAAAGATGTTGATGGATTTAATCCAGTAAATGTAGGTGATTTATGTATAGGAAATGATTGTTTTATATCATGTACACCATTTGGAATTATGAAAATTTTAGAATATTATAATATTGATATAGAAGGAAAAAATGCTGTTGTTTTAGGAAGAAGTAATATAGTTGGAAAACCAATGGTACAATGTTTGTTAGCTAAACATGCAACAGTAACTGTTTGTCATTCAAGAACCAAAAATTTAAAAAGCATAACATCAAATGCTGATATTTTAGTTGTTGCAATTGGTAAACCTAAATATGTGAAAGCTGATATGGTGAAAGAAGGAGCAGTTGTAATAGATGTCGGAATAAATAGAAATGAAGAAGGTAAAATTTGTGGAGATGTTGATTATAAAGAGGTTTTACCAAAAGTTTCAAAAATAACACCTGTACCAGGTGGAGTTGGTCCAATGACAATTGCAATGCTTTTATATAATTTAGTAAAAGCAACAAAAAAACAGATAAGAAAATAGTATAAATATATTTAAATAGGGGGCAAAACATTACTTAAAAGTAATGTTTTGCTTTTTTATTTTTAAGGAGGAAAAATGATAGAAAAATATGTATGGTTATCTAATCTAAAAATAAGTAATCAAACTAAATTTAAATTACTAAAAAAATTTAAAGGAATAGATAATTTATATAATAGTAGTTTAGATGATTTAGTTGAGGCTAATTTAAATGATAATCTAATTTTTAAAATATTAAATAAAGAAACAAAAATTAAAGCAAAGAAAGATATTAATTATATGAATAAACATAATATAGATATAGTTTATTATAATGATAAATATTATCCAGAAAAGTTAAAAAATATTAATGATAAACCGGTTTGCTTTTATATAAAAGGTAATAAAAATATTTTAGATAAAGAATCCGTAGGAATAGTTGGCTCAAGAAATGCTTTTAAAAGTAGTTTAGACTTTACAAAAGAAATTTCCAAAAGAATATCATCAAAACGGAATAAATATAATAAGTGGTTTAGCAAGAGGAATTGATAAATTTGCTCATCTGGGATGTCTTGAAAATATAGATAAAGGAAAAACTATAGCTGTTTTAGGTAATAGTATTGAAAGTGGAAATATATATCCATATGAAAATAAAAGAGTTTATGAAAGAATATTAGAAACAGATGGAGCAATAATTTCAGAATATCCACTAGATACAAAGCCATATCCTTATAATTTTCCTTATAGAAATAGAATAATAAGTGGATTATCTAATAAGTTAATAGTAATACAAGCCTCTGTAAAAAGTGGAAGCTTAATTACAGTAGATTATGCTTTAGAACAACGAAAAGATATTTATGTTATAAAAGATAATAATATAAATCATCCAGCTTTTGACGGAAATAAAATATTACTTGAACAGG
>CALXVK010000096.1 GCA_944391975.1 uncultured Clostridia bacterium | reverse complement strand
TAATTATATTATTTATTAATATAAAAATCAAATTAAAAAAATATAGATATATTTTTAAATAAAAAAAGCAGGAGATCAGACCAGAGTCTAACCTCCGTGCTTTTTTGTCAGTTTACTCGATAATCAACTTTAAGATGCTAATGTTATGTTTCTTGCAGAGAATTAGGCAAGCAATGAAGCTTACAAAGAAAACTGCAATAACAACGATAAGTAGCTGTGCTTCAGTGATTACCATACCAAAAATTGATAGCGGTGTGAGAATGATGGATATTAGTCCCCACCATAATGCTTCAATCTCATACATATGGAGTGTAAAAACATATATCCCACATGCAATGATGGCAGTTAAGCTGAGCTCGACCAATGTGATTAGGCACCGACAAATAGTATCTGGTGTAGAGATTTTTTTCATCTCATCTTCCTCCTTTAAAAATTGATTCCTCAGATACAATTTTATTATATTATTTATCAATATAAAAATCAAATTTCAGAAAATTACGTAAACTAACTGTTGAAAGTCTTGGAATTTTATGTTAAGATAATTATCGCGTGGAAAATAAGTATTTTGATAAAATTACTTGTTTTACTGTGCCTAAAATAAAATACTATTATAAAAGAAAGGAAGTATTTAATTATGAAAGATTATTTAGGTATTGAGCAAGTTAAAGCTTTAGAAGTTTTAGACTCAAGAGGAAATCCTACAGTTCAAGTAGAAGTTGTTACAGAAGGAGGATTTAGCGGTGTAGCTATGGTTCCATCTGGTGCATCAACTGGAAGCTTCGAAGCTGTTGAATTAAGAGATGGAGATAAATCAAGATATTTAGGAAAAGGTGTTTTAAAGGCAGTTAATAATGTAAATGAAATAATTGCTCCAAAACTAGAATATATGAATGTTTATGATCAAGCTGAAATAGATAAAACACTTATAGAATTAGATGGAACAGAAAATAAAGGAAAATTAGGTGCAAATGCAACACTTGGCGTTTCTTTAGCTGTTGCTAAAGCTGCAGCTGCTTCTTTAGGAATGGAATTATATAATTACATTGGTGGACATAATGCAAAAACATTACCTGTTCCAATGATGAATATAATGAATGGTGGAAAACATGCTGATTCTACACTTAGTGTTCAAGAATTTATGATTATGCCAGTTGGAGCTCCAACATTTACTGAAGCTTTAAGATGGTGTGCTGAAATATATCATAACTTAAAGAAAGTTCTTAAAGAAAAAGGATTAGGAACTGGAGTTGGAGATGAAGGTGGATTTGCACCAAATGTTAAAGATGAAGATGAAGCTTTAAGTTTAATTATGGAAGCTACTGAAAAAGCTGGATATAAACCAGGAAAAGATATTATGCTAGCTTTAGATGTTGCTGCAACAGAAATGTATGATGAAGCTAAAAAAATAGGAAAAGAAGGAATGTATCATTTCTGGAAAATAGGTGTTACAAAAACAACTGAAGAAATGATAGCTTTCTATGAAGATTTAGTTTCAAGATATCCAATTATCTCAATTGAAGATGGATTAGCTGAAGAAGATTGGGATGGATGGAAAATATTAACAGAAAGATTAGGAAGCAAAATCCAATTAGTTGGTGATGATTTATTTGTTACAAATATTAAAAGACTTCAAAAAGGTATTGATTTAGGAGTTTCAAATAGTATATTAATTAAATTAAATCAAATTGGAACTTTAACAGAAACATTAGATGCAATTGAACTTGCTAAGAAAAATGGAATGACAGCAGTTGTTTCTCATAGAAGTGGTGAAACAGAAGATACAACATTAGCAGATGTTGCTGTTGCTACAAATGCTGGCCAAATTAAAACTGGTGCACCATGCAGAACAGATAGAGTTGCAAAATATAATAGATTATTAAATATCGAAAATGAGTTAGGTGATGTTGCAATTTATCCTGGATTAAAAGGACTAAATAGATAATTTTAAAATAAAAATCCTTGGAATATTATAGTCCAAGGATTTTATTGTTTTTATCCAATTTTTTAGAAGGAGTTTTTATTATGTGTATTGGAATAATTGCTGCAGAAGATGAAGAAATGCTTGCTATTAAAGAATTAATGAAAGAAGTTACTAAAAAAAGTATTTTTAATTTGAAATTTTATATTGGTAAGATTCATGATAAAGATTGTGTATTAGTAAAATGTGGAGTTGGAAAAGTAAATTCTGCAAGAACTACTCAAATTTTAATTGATAACTTTGATGTGCAATATGTTGTAAATGTTGGTTCAGCTGGTGGAATAGATCCAGATCTTAAAATCGGAGATATTGTTATTGGTGATAGATTAGTTCAGTATGATTTTGACATAAGAGGAGTAGGAGATTATGAATTAGGCGAAATTTGCGATTTAGGTAAATATATAGAATCAGATAAAAAATTATTAGATATTATTAAAAATACAAAAAATGAGTTAAAAGATATTAATATAAAATTTGGTACAATAGCATCTGCTGATAAATTTTTTAATGATGTAGAAGAAGCTCCAAGAATTAGAAAAGAATTTGACAATAGTAAATGTGTTGAAATGGAGGGAGCAGCAATAGCTCAAGTGTGCTTTTTGGATAATATACCATTTATAGTAATAAGAGGAATTTCAGATGTTGCAAATGGAAATAATAAAATTGATTTTCATGAATATTTAAAAATAGCGTCAAAACAATGTGCTGTAATTATGGAAAAAATTATAAAAAAGATATAATTTTTAAGTACAATTTAATAGATTTGAAATAAAACTGAGAAAATTAAATATTTCTCAGTTTTTGCAAAATATACAATATTATAGTAATCTTTAATATTTTAAGCTTTTTTTATGTTTTTTGAACTATAATTATTAAGAAATTTTTAATAATAAAAAATTTAAGAAAAAGCTTTATATTTTTTTAATATATGATATAATATCTAAGTATTATAATTTAGAATTAGAGGGTAAAATTATGAAAGATGAAAAAGACCAAAAAGATATGAGAACAAGAAGATTACATAGCTTAGAAGATGAGAATAAAAATATGGAAACAAAAAGATTAAATACTAATGAATTAAATAAAAAAGCAAAAAATAAAAAAACAAGAGCATCTTCAGAAACACAGGTTGTTGGTAAAATAAATGGAGATTCAAAAAAGAAAAAAGCTAAAAATCAAAAAGATTCTAAGAAAAAGAAAAAATTTAAAGAAAGACATCCAAGAATAGCAACAATAATAAGAATAATTCTTATACTTATAATTTTATGTATTATTATTGTAGCTGGTATTATAGCTGGAGCTATGTGGGGAGGATATGACTTTTTTGAATTATTAGGAGAAGATTATCAAATAGATATAGAAGATTTAGCTATAAAATATGAAAATTCCACTTTATATGACGGAGATGGAAATTATTTAGGTGAATTAAGTTCAGGGGAAAAGAGAAGAACAGTAACTCTTGATGAAATGAGCGAATATTTACCAAAAGCATATATAGCTATTGAAGATGAAAGATTTTATGAACATAGTGGTGTTGATATAAAAAGAACTGCAGCAGCAACTTTTACGTATATCTTTAATGGAGGAGAGTCTTCTTTTGGTGGAAGTACTATAACTCAGCAAGTTGTTAAAAACTTAACAGGAGATAAAGAAGATACTGCTTTAAGAAAAGTAAAAGAAATGGTAAAAGCACTTCAAGTTGAACATTATTTATCAAAAGACCAAATATTAGAATTATATTTAAATTTAATATTTGTTGGCGGTGATGATGTAAATGGTGTTTCATTAGGCGCTGTTTATTATTTTAATAAAGATGTAAAAGATTTAACTATAGCAGAATGTGCATATATGGCAGGAATAAATCATTCTCCAAATGCATATCAACCATTTAAACAATATGATAATCAAGAAGACAAAGATGCAATGGATGAGAAAATTAAATCAAGAACTAAAACAGTTTTATCTAAGATGTTAGAATTAGGATACATATCAAATGAACAATATGATCAAGCTGTTACAGAAGTTGATGCAGGTTTAGCTTTCTCAAATGGAAATACTGCGACTACGACTCAGGTTTCATATTTAACAGATGCAGCAATTGAACAAATTTTGAGGCAAATGATTGAAGAAAAAGGATATGAATCTAAGAGCTTAGCTGAGATTCAATTATATAGTGGTGGATATAAAATTTATACAACACAAAAATCAAATGTACAAACTGCATTAGAAACAGAATTAGGTGATGCTAAATATGCAGCATATGATTCTAGTAATGGACAAAGTCCAATGGCAGCAATGGTAATAATTGAACCTTCAACAGGTAATGTGGTTGGTGCTGCTGCTAGAAATGAAGATGGAACAACTCAAACTTTTTTAGGATATTTTAATTTAACTACTGATATGTTAAAACAAACAGGTTCATCAATTAAACCATTGGCGGTTACTTGCCCTGGATTAGAGAGTGGAAAAATTACTGCAGCAACGAGATTTTATGATGGAGCAACAACATTTCCAGGAAATTATGAGCCAGGTGAGTGGTATAAAGGATGGAAAGGTTTACTTTCAATGAGAGAAGCAACAGCCGTTTCTTCAAATTTACCACATGTTAAAGGATTATCTACAATTGGAGTTACAACTGGTGTAGAATTTTTACAAAAAATGAATTTTACAGATGTCACGGG
>CALXVK010000095.1 GCA_944391975.1 uncultured Clostridia bacterium | reverse complement strand
ATTTTACATTTCAACTTAAAATTATTTTAATTTTTATGTATTAAAGCATATTAAAATATCCATTTCTTGTTTTTTCTTAGCTTTTAGCATATTTGCAAATAAAAAAAAAAATTTTATTTATTATAAAATTAAAGATGTAGGTTTATTTTTATGTTTCTCAAGAAATGGGAATGAACATGTTTAATCAGAATTGTAAAAATGCACCTAAAACTTTTGAAGGAAAATTCCTCAATTACGAGGAAACTTTCCGTTCACCTTTCGAATGAGACACCCCCGAGTCTGCTATGGAGGTGTTAGAGGCTATTAGAGCTGAGCATGACAAGGCTAACGGCTGGATTGAACTTGACGGATATGCCGAGAAACTTCCAAACGGAAAATATAGAGCCGTGCGCCATCACGCGCAGTACAAGTAAACCGACTCCCTAGTGTGTCTATGGCACACTGGGTGAATTTTTTATTGTTCTATTGCTTTACTTAATTTTCCAATTGCTTTTGTTTCAATTCTAGAAACATAAGAACGACTAATATTCAACATTTTTGCAATTTCTTTTTGAGTTTTAGGTTTATCACCATTTAACCCGAATCTTAATTCAATTATTTTTTGTTCTCTATCTTGCAAAACATTTTTCATTTTACTATATAATTCTTTTATTTTCATCTTTAAATCAACTGTATCTTCTATTGCTCTTTCATTATTTTCTAATACTTCTCCTAAAGTCATAACATTATCATCTTTATCTTTCCCAATTGGTTCATTTAAATATACCTCATTGTTTGTTTTTTTACTGCTTCTTAAAAACATCAAAACTTCGTTTTCTATGCATTTAGCAACATATGTAGCAAGTTTTATATTTTTTTCCATATTAAAACTATTAATTCCTTTAATCAATCCTATAGTCCCAATAGAAATTAAATCATCTTGATCAATTCCTGAAAAAGCATATTTTTTACACACATGTGCGACTAATCTTAAATTTCTTTCTATTAATATATTTCTAGCCTTTTCATCCCCATTTTTCATTAATATCAAATATTTTCTTTCTTCTTCACTTGAAAGCGGTTCTGGAAAAAGAGTTCCACTTTGAATATATCCAAAACCTATTATTGCAAACTGCAAAAATCCTAATATATTAGCTATTGATAAAATTACCAGTTTAATCTCCCCCTAAAAAAATTTCTATACATTAGTATATGTTTTAAATTTCAAAACGAAGCTTGGAACTCTAAAGTTTTTTCATTTAAGCTTATCTTTTTTACTCACAAACTTTATTTTTAAACATATTATGTAATAAAGAATAGTTTTTGTTCTTTTAAATTAATGTATTCAGTGTAGGCGTATAGATTTTACTTGCGCCTATGCCGAATTAGAAAGGATTGAAAATTATGGATTTTGATAATTTTGATAAAAACAAAGTTGAATTAAATGGTTTCATAGAAAGAGGTAAACAATATGACATTGAAGTTAAAGTTCCAGAAGATAAAAGAAATGTTGTATTCGGAATAGTAAAAGATGAATATGGAGATCCCATCTGCGATGCTGTAGTTAAATTAATTGAAATAGAAAAAATGTTAGGAAAAGAAGAAAGAAAACCTGTATCTCACACTTTTACTAATGAAAATGGCGAATTTGTTTTTGGCCCTCTTTGTCCTGATAAATGCTATGATTTGCAAATTTGGGTTAATAGAGTAAAACACATCAAAATATGCCATATTGCAAAACCTAAAAAGCAAAATTGCTTAAAAGGAGAAAAAGTAGACTGTAAAAAAGATGACTTTTGTCATATAAAACCTGAATGTGACTGTGATGAAAAATAATCACAAAATAAACCCCAGAGACTCTGGGGTTTATCATTAAATTTAGTTATTTAATGTAAAATAAGATTTTTTTATATATTTATTTGAAATATTTTCTAGCCAATTCCCATTTTTTTTACAAATTGTTTTCCCTTTTTTATCATTTTCTTTTTACCATCATCTATTGGCTCTGACCAAAGCATCATTGCTCCAGCAGTAATTAAAGCACCTATAGCTACACCCTCTACAAATTTCATAATATTCCTCCTTAAATAAAAATTAGTACAAAATTCTTTATTTCTTACTTATGTTTTTATTCTGTGAATTTTTTTTATTTTTATACTGTGAAATAAATGTATAAATTCCATTAATTGCAATAATTAATAAAAAAATCCCAAAATATCTTTTAAGATGTGAATTTTCGATCTTACTTGCCAAAAAAGAACCGATTATAGAGCCAAAAATTCCTATAAAAATACATTTTTTTGCAATTTTAAAATCAATTAATTTATTTTTATAATTTACATATATTGCAATAATAGAAGCTGGAATAAAGAAAACCAAATTAATTCCTTGTATTTCATACTGTTTAATATCAGTAAAAAAATTTAAAAGTAAAATTAAAATTGTTCCTCCGCCTAATCCAAGAGCTGCTCCCATTCCCGCAATAACACCAAACAACAAATTTTCCATATAAATATTTTGTCATATAAACTAAATTTTATACTAAAATACATTTTTATACATATACGCATCTCTTGTATTTTGCTTTTAAAACTTTTTTCATAATTATTTATAATGATATATATTTTTATAGGCAAAATCCCAACTGCAAAGAAACTGTAATTTTGCAAATTTTGAAGTCTAAAAATCTGCGAAATAACAGTTTCTACTTTGTCGGTCCCCACACAAGTTTTGCTACTATAAAAATATATATCATTATAAATTTAAATAATTAATATAAAACCTAGTTTTTATAGCATCTTTATACCACTATAAATTAAGAATATAATAAAAATTATATTTAAAAAATTCGAACTTGATTTTTTTAAAATTTTTGAACCTATAAAACTTCCTATACAACCGCCTATAGCACAAAAAGCAGCTATATCCCAATTAATTGCTTTATTTTTCAAATAAAAAAAGCTACTACTTATAACTAAAAATAAAACTATAGTAATAGCAGTAGCTCTTGATGTTTTTGCATCTAATTTTAAAAATTTACTAAAAAAAGGTATTAAAATTAATCCTCCACCAGCTCCAAAAAATCCAGATATTAAACCTGCAATAAATCCGTACAATCAAAATCTTAAAATTTTCTTTCATAAAATTAGTTTTAGAATTTTTTTAAAATTTTATACATTTTTTATTCTTCATAATATTTAGTTCCAAGCATTTTGTCTGGAAGATATTGTTGTTCTACCCAATGGTTTGGATAATCATGTGGATATTTATACCCTTTGCCATATCCAAATTGTTCCATTCCGCTCAGCCGGAGCATTCCTTATATGCATTGGTATAGTTCCAGTATCTTTATTTTTTACATCATCTAAAGCTTTATTTATTGCCATATATGAAGCATTAGATTTAGGAGATTTGGCAACATAACATGCAGCTTCTGATAAAATTATTCTTGCTTCTGGCATTCCTATCATATTTACAGCTTGCATCGCAGATGTTGCAACAACTAAAGCGTTTGGATTTGCCATACCAACATCTTCTGAGGCACAAATTACTATTCTTCTTGCTAAAAATACTGGATCTTCTCCTGCATTTATTGCTCTTGCCAAATAAAATACTGTTGCATCAACATCAGAACCTCTCATAGATTTTATAAATGCACTGATATTATCATAATGACTATCTCCTGATTTATCAAACATAGCTTTTCTTGTATTCATACTTTGACTCATTACTTCATCTGTTAACTCTATAAAGCCATCTTTATTCATTTTAGTTGTAAGAACTGCTATTTCCAATCCATTCAAAGCTGTTCTTACATCTCCATTTGATATATCAGCAATTGTATCAATAGTTTCTTCTGAGATTTTTATATTATAATTTCCAAGTCCATCTTTGCTTTTTAAAGTATTTTTTATGATTTTTATAATATCTTCTTTTTTTAATGGTTCTAATTTTACTACCATTGATCTTGAAATTAAGGCTTTATTAACTTCAAAATATGGATTTTCAGTAGTCGCACCAATTAATATAACTGTACCATTTTCAACATATGGCAAAAGTGCATCTTGTTGAAGTTTATTAAATCTATGTATCTCATCTATAAATAATATACACTTTCCTGATGGATTTAAAAGAGGATTATCAGCCTCTTCTATTGCATTTTTTATGTCAGCCACTCCAGAGGTTACAGCATTTATTCTAATAAATTTATATTTTGTAGTTTCACTTATAACTTTAGCAAGTGAAGTTTTTCCACATCCTGGTGGTCCCCATAAAATAAGACTTGATAATCTATCTGCTTTTATAGTTCTATATAATAATTTATCTTTTCCAATAATATGTTCTTGTCCAACATACTCATCTAAACTCTTTGGACGCATACGATATGCTAAAGGTTCACTTCCCATTTTTTATTTCCTATATAAATAAATTTAGGTTTTTAAGATACCTATAAACTTTTAAATTTATTTTCCTAAATATCTTAAAGCAGCTCTTATTACTTCTTCTGTAGACATAGATGTTCTATCAAACTTTTTATATACATCTTCAATATCTCTTCTAGTGTATCCCAAAATTTGAAGAGCAGCTGTAGCTTCATCTAAAATATCATCCTTTTCTATTTGACTTATTATATCTTCAGATTTTGAAAGCTCATTATCTGCTTTTAATTTATCTTTAAGCTCTAAAACTATTCTTTGCGCTGATTTATTTCCAATTCTTGGAATTTTAGTTAATTTTTTTATATCATTTGTAATAACAGCTAAAGCAAATTCAGAAGGTTCAATATTTGAAAGC
>CALXVK010000094.1 GCA_944391975.1 uncultured Clostridia bacterium | reverse complement strand
ATTATGTTTCTTTAGAGTTTATTCAGGAACATTAGAATCAGGTTCTACTGTTTTAAACTCAAACAAAGATAAAAAAGAAAGAATTGGTAGAATTTTACAAATGCATTCAAATCATAGAGAAGATATTGATAAAGTATATTCAGGTGATATTGCTGCAGCTGTAGGATTAAAAGAAGTTACAACTGGAGATACTTTATGTGATATAAATAATCCAGTTATACTTGAATCAATGGAATTCCCAGAGCCAGTTATCGATATAGCTATTGAACCAAAAGATAAAGCAGCTCAAGAAAAAATGGGAATTGCACTTTCTAAATTAGCTGAGGAAGATCCAACTTTTAAAACATATACTAATCACGAAACAGGTCAAACTATTATTGCTGGTATGGGTGAATTACACCTAGACATAATAGTTGATAGATTAAAAAGAGAATTTAAAGTTGAATGTAATGTAGGTAAACCACAAGTTGCTTACAAAGAAACAATTAGAAATAAAGTTAAAGTTGAAGGAAAATTCATTCGTCAATCTGGTGGTAGAGGACAATATGGTCATGTATGGCTTGAAATGGAACCATTAGAGCCAGGTTCTGGAATTCAATTTGAGAGCAAAATCGTTGGTGGTGTTGTTCCAAAAGAATATATTAAACCAGTTGAAGAGGGAATTAGAGAAGCAGCTGAAAGCGGTATTTTAGCTGGATATCCAGTTATAGATTTTAAAGCAACATTAGTTGATGGTTCATATCACGATGTTGACTCTTCAGAAATGGCATTCAAAATAGCTGGTTCTATGGCATTCAAAGAAGGATGTAAACAAGCAAAATCAGTTATATTAGAGCCAATTATGAAAGTTGAAATTACAGTTCCTACAGAATATATGGGAGATGTAATTGGAGATGTAAACTCTAGACGTGGAAAAATGGAAGGAATGGAAGAAAATGATGGTGTTGAAGAAATAAGAGCATTTATTCCACTTTCAGAAATGTTTGGTTATGCAACTGATTTACGTTCTAAAACACAAGGTAGAGGAACATACTCAATGGAACCATCTCATTATGAAGAAGTTCCAAAATCAGTTCTTGAGACAATAGTAGCTTCAAGAGCAAAAAATAATGAGTAGTTGAATCATTATTAGCAGTATATAAATTGAATCTATAAATATAAGGAAACTGTTAATTTGAACTTTACAGATATAAAGTTTGAATTAACTAGTTTCATGAGTAAAAAAATATTTAGAAAAACACTTGCATTTTTATATACTTTGATATAAAATGCAACCAATAAAAAACTGTCATTAACTTTAAGTTAAAGATAAAATAAAGAAATAAAATTAAGGAGGAATTTTCAAATGGCAAAAGCAAAATTTGAAAGAACAAAACCACACGTTAACATTGGTACTATCGGCCATGTTGACCACGGTAAAACAACAACAACAGCAGCTATTACTAAATATTTAGGTTTATTAGGTAGAGCTCAATACACAGCTTATGATCAAATCGATGGAGCTCCAGAAGAGCAAGCAAGAGGAATCACAATTAACACAGCTCACGTTGAATATGAAACAGAGAAAAGACACTATGCACATGTTGACTGTCCAGGTCACGCAGATTATGTTAAAAACATGATTACTGGTGCTGCTCAAATGGATGGTGCTATATTAGTTGTTTCTGCAGCTGATGGACCAATGCCTCAAACAAGAGAGCATATTTTATTAGCAAGACAAGTTGGTGTTAAATATATCGTTGTTTACTTAAATAAATGCGATATGGTTGATGATCCAGAATTATTAGAATTAGTTGAAATGGAAGTTAGAGACTTATTAACTCAATATGATTTCCCAGGAGATGAGATTCCAATTATAAAAGGATCTTCATTAAAAGTATTAGAGAGTACATCTACAGATCCTAACGATCCTGTATATGCTCCAATTAAAGAATTAATGGATGCAGTTGATAATTATATTCCAACACCTGAAAGACCAATTGATCAACCATTCTTAATGCCAATCGAAGACACAATGACTATTACTGGTAGAGGAACAGTTGTTACTGGTAGAGTTGAAAGAGGTCAAGTTAAAGTTGGTGAAGAAGTTGAAATCGTTGGTATCAGACCACAAAGATTAAAAACAGTTATTACAGGACTTGAAATGTTCAGAAAATCATTAGATTCTGCAGAAGCTGGAGATAATGCTGGTGCATTATTAAGAGGTATCCAAAGATCTGATGTTGAAAGAGGTCAAGTTTTAGCAAAACCTGGAACAATTCATCCACATACAAAATTCACTGCACAAGTTTATGTCCTAACAAAAGAAGAAGGTGGAAGACATACTCCATTCTTCAATGGATATAGACCACAATTCTATTTCAGAACTACAGATGTTACTGGTGTTATCGAATTACCAGCTGGAACTGAAATGGTTATGCCAGGTGATAATGTTTCAATGACAATCGAACTTATTACTCCAATCGCTATCGAAAAAGGATTAAGATTCGCTATTCGTGAAGGTGGAAGAACAGTAGGTTCTGGTGTTGTTGCTGATATTATTGAATAGTATAAAGATGCATATAAAAGTAAAGGAGTCGCTTTTTGCGGCTTCTTTGTTTTTATACTATAATTTAAATGTAGCTATAAACTTTCTTGTTGGGAGCAGAGACAGGAGATGTTATGGAATATAAAGTGGTTGTTTGTAGTTCTTTTTTTATTTAAAATTTTAAAAATATTTCTAAAAGTCATTTTTAAAAATTATAATTTTATTATTTATATTGAATTTTATAATTGTTAAGTATATAATTTTTAAGGGGATTTACTTATGAAAAATGATGAGTCAAAATTAACTTGTGGAAGTGTGATAAAATTTGCAAGAGAAGAAAAAGGTATGACTATAAATGATTTAGCATTTGAAATTTCTAAAAATAAAGAAAATGTAAAAGAATATGAAAAAAAGATTACAAACTGGGAAAAAGATAAAGATTATCCAGATATGAATGAAATTTATTTATTAGCAAATGCTATTGGAATAAATCCTACAGATTTAATGATTTTGAGAGATAGACACAGAAAAACCTTGTCTAAAAAAGATAAGGTTAAAAAATATAGAAAAATAAATGTAGATGAAATAAAAGAATATTTATACTATATAGCTGTTTTTTTAGGAAGGTTTGTAATATTTATAGGAATTATTGCTTTTGCAGTAACTTATGCTAAATTAGTAAAAGTTTCAGTAAATGGCTCAAATGGAGCAGAGGGTTTTGATAGACAAGTTGGAAATGTAGTAACTGATTATTTAAATAGTTTAAATGAAACTGATGATAATGTTACAAATAATATTATTAATTAAAGGTTTTTATTATATATAATTAAAAAATATAAAGTTAATGCAATTTAGAATTAATTTTTATAAAAGTATTGATTTTTTTACTAAAAGTAAATAAAATAGACTAAGACATTTTAAAATACAGATTAATTAGGAGGATAAAATTTTGAGGATACTATTAGATGCAATGGGAGGAGATAATGCCCCTGACGCTACAATTAAAGGAGCAGTATTAGCCGCTAAAGAAATAAGTTCACAAATTATTTTAATTGGAAATGAAGAGGTAATAAGAAAAAAGTCAAAAGAATTTTTTGGAAAAGATAATATTTCAGATGTAGCTAGTAATATTACTATTAAACATGCAAGTGAAGAAATATTAATGGAAGATACACCTACAATAGCTATAAAACATAAAAAAGATTCATCAATGGTTGTAGGATTTAATATGTTAAAAGCAGAAGAAGGTGATGTTTTTGTCTCTGCTGGAAACTCAGGAGCATTACTTACAGGAGCAACATTATTAGTAGGAAGGATTAGAGGTGTTGATAGACCAGCTATAGCAGCAATGCTTCCAGCAGATGGAGTAAAAGGATTACTTTTAATGGATGCAGGTGCAAATACAAATTGTAAACCAATAAATCTTTTACAATTTGCGCAAATGTCTTCAATATATCTTCGTAATACTTTTGGAATTGAAAGACCAAGAATAGGACTTTTAAATATAGGAACAGAAGAAACAAAAGGAAATGATTTAACTAAAGAGTCATATAAATTATTAAAAGAAAAAGCAGAAGAATATAATATAAATTTTGCTGGTAATGTTGAACCAAGAGATTGCTTTTTAGGAGAGATAGATAGTCTTATTTGTGATGGTTTTACAGGAAATGTCTTATTAAAATCTGTTGAAGGAATTGGTAAATTTGTCAAGAAAACATTAACAGATAGTTTAACCAAAAATATATTTCGTACTATTTGTGCAGCTCCATCTTTACCTGGCATAAATGAATTTAAAAGAAAAGCTGATTATAAAATTTATGGTGGAGCTCCATTTTTAGGAGTTAAAAGACCTGTTTTAAAAGCACATGGAAGTAGTGATGATCTTGTATTTTATTATACATTAAAACAAGCTGAAGAATTTGCCAAAGGAAATTCAGTTGAAAAAATGACGAAAGATTTTCTAGAATCTAGAAATTCGACTTTGCAGTCACAATAAAAAATAGCCAAAAAAGTGCTAAAAGTAAGGAAATTTAAGAAAAATTATAAAATTATTTAAAAAAAACTTGACAATTTAATCATTATATATTAAAAATAGAATATAAAGTTTTTAAGTTGTGATAAAAAGAATTTATCAAAACTAAAGGAGGTACATAGAAAATGAATACTGAGGAAGTTTTCGAAAAAGTAAAAGGAATTATCGTAAATCAATTAGGTGTAGCTGAAACAGCTGTAACTATGGAAGCATCTTTTATAGACGATTTAGGAGCAGATTCACTTGACATAGTTGAATTAATTATGGCTTTAGAAGAAGAATT
>CALXVK010000093.1 GCA_944391975.1 uncultured Clostridia bacterium | reverse complement strand
TATCAAAAGAAAAGAGAAAAATCACAAATTATTGCAATTTTTCTCTTTTACTTTTTCTTAAGTTAATGACATTGGGAGAACCGTCCCCTTGTCCCTTGAATGAAGATGGCTTAATAGATGTAGAAAGCTTAGTAGGATCAGAATTATCAACAGGAAAAGGAAATATTGAAGATGGGACAGATATATATTTATTAACAGAAATAGGAGATGATTATATAGTAACATATTATGATGATAATTCTAATAGTAAAGAAATTTGGAGAACATCCGAATATTCAACTAATACAATAGAAATAAAATACAATGATACTAATGAAGTAGCTGTAGAAATAGCTTATGTAGAAGGAATGACATGGAATGATTGGGGATATTCTAAATTATATGTAGATGGATTTGAGGTATCTGGTTCAAATGTTAATTATACTCCTTCAGACGGATATACCATGAGAGTGGCTGTTAAAAATGATGAAGGAGAAGTTACTCCTATAACAATAGATGATTTAATTACAAATGAAAATGAATATGTATTAATTGGTATTGATATACCAAAATAAAAAAAGATAATCTTAGCAAGTGTTACAGTTATTACTGTAGCACTTTTTTATACTAAGTTTAGGTTATTAAACAGTATAAATATTTTTTTAAATTTAGATTGACAAATTATTTTTAAGATGATAGAATACGAACATAAGTTTTAAGAGGAAAAATATGGAAATAATTAGAAAATTAAAAAGTAGAAGACTTTGAAAGTATAATAAATATTTTTGAAGAAACAGATTTTGGATGTACAGGCTTAAATGATATTTATAAACCTGGAAAGCAGACTCAAAGCTTTATGATGAGAGAAATATTAAGAGGAGACAGTGGTGAAGAACTATTGGTTATTGAGATTGATGGAACAATAAAAGGATATGTTATTGTTCAAAATTTTGATGATGGTTTTTGGCATATATCTCAAATAGCTATTGATCAAAATAATAGAAATAAAGGCTATGGAAGAAAGCTTATGAATAAAGTACAAGGATTAGCCAAAAAATCTAATAAAGATATAAAATTAGAATGTTTTGATAAAGATAATCATTTTTTTACTAAACAAGGTTTTGAAATTGAAAATGAGGATGATGTTTTAACTTGTTATGTTTGGAAACATGAAAGAACTTTAGAGCATAATTTAGATGAAGCAGATGAAAGATAAAAAAGGAGGTAAATATGAAATATTTAGTAATTTCAGATATACATGGGTCAAGTTATTATGCTAAAAAAATAGAGGAGATTTTTGAAAGGGAAAATCCAGAAAAAATAATTTTATTGGGTGATTTGTATTATCATGGACCTAGAAATGAATTAACCGAAGAATATAACCCAATGGAAGTTTCTAAAATTTTAAATTCTCATAAAGATATTATCTTATGTACTAGAGGAAATTGTGATGCTGAAGTTGATGAAATGATTTCTGAATTTAAATTTGAAGATCATATACAAAGGGAAATAAATGGAGTAGAGTTTTTCTTTAGTCATGGACATAAATATAATATTGATAATATTCCACCAGTTGGAAAAGTTGTTGTATATGGTCATTTCCACACGGGATTTATAAAAGAAGAGAATAGTATAATATTTGCAAATCCAGGTTCTATATCATTACCTAAAAATGGAACAGCTCATAGTTACATGATAATTGATGATGAAAATTTGATTTTGAAAGATGTTGATGGAAATATTATTGAAGAAAAAAGATATATTTAATCTTTATATGGAGATGATTTAATGAAAACTAAAAATAAGATTATAATATGTATTATTATTTTTGCTATTTTAATAGGTATTGTGATTTTTAGTATTTTTAATAATAATTCTGAATATATGAGTTTTAAAGATTTTTATTCTGAATTTGAAAATGGAAAAATTTCAGATGTATTTATTAAAGATGATAAGCTTGAATTTAAGATTATTGATGATAATAAAACATATTATACAGAAAATCCAAATTATGATGATTTTGAAAAAGAACTATTATTAAATAATGTTTCAATTGAAACAAGCTCCACAGAAGATACTTTAAATATAGTATTTAATTTATTGCTTTTTGCAATAATTATATGTTTTATAATACTTTTTGCTTACAAATATTATGAAACAAATAATAAGATTTTCAAAATTGTAAAACATACAAATGTAAAATTTGATGATATTGCGGGTATGAGTAATATAAAAAAAGATATGAAGCAAATTATAGATATTTTAAATAACCCTAAAAAATACAAATCACAAGGAATTAGACAAATTAAAGGTATTATTTTAGAAGGCCCTCCAGGAAATGGAAAAACATTATTTGCAAAGGCATTAGCAGAAGAAATGAATATTAACTTTATTGCTACAAAAGGAGCTGATTTTCAAAGTCCAGTGATGTCAATGGGAGCTCAGAAAATTAAACAATTATTTAAGAAAGCTAAGAAACATAAACCATGTATAATTTTTATAGATGAGTTTGATAGTATAGGAGAGAGAAGAAATTATGCTGGAACTGGAGTAGATAAGGAAAATAACAGAATTGTTACAGCAATGCTTAATGAAATGGATGGCTTTGAAACAGGAGAAGGAATATTAGTAATTGGAGCAACTAATTCAATTCGTTCATTAGATCCAGCATTAATAAGACCTGGAAGGTTTGACTTAAAATATAATATTCCAAATCCAGATTTTGAAACAAGAGTTAAACTGATAGATTTATATACAAAAAATAAAAAATTGTCTGAAAAAATAAATAAACAGAAATTAGCAGATAGCTTAGAAAATTTAAGCTGTTCTTCAATTGAGACTTTATTAAATGAAGCAACATTAGAAGCAATGTCAGAAAACAAAGAAACAATTTCTATAGAAAACATAATAAATGCTAGTAAAAAGACAAACTGCAGAATTAATCTAGATAAAATATAAAAATAAAAAACACTTTTAAGTAGTTAAAATAGTTTTAAATACTTAAAAGTGTTTTGTGTATCTAAAAATTGTAATTTTAGTTTTCCTGAAATTTTTCAAGTTCTTTAATTTTATCTCTTAATTCAGCTGCTTTTTCAAATTCCATATTTGCAGCTGCTTTTAACATTTCATCTGTTAATTTATTAATGATATCTTGGACTGATTCATCTTTTCCAATGTCAAATTTATCCTTAATATCTTCTACAATAGTTGCTTTTATAACATCTCTTACTGATTTTTTAATTGTTTGAGGTGTAATACCATGTTCTTTATTATATTGCTCTTGAATTTTTCTACGTCTATTTGTTTCTGTGATTGCTTTATCCATTGAATCTGTAAGTTCATCTGCATACATTATAACTTTTCCATCTGTATTTCTAGCAGCACGACCTATAGTTTGAATTAATGAACGCTCAGAACGAAGAAATCCTTCTTTATCTGCATCTAAAATAGCAACTAAAGAAACCTCTGGAATATCTAACCCTTCTCTTAAAAGATTTATTCCTACTAAAACATCAAATTCTCCAATTCTTAAGTCTCTAATAATTTCCATTCTCTCCAAAGCTTTAGTATCAGAATGCATGTATTTTACTCTAATTCCAATATTTGCTAAATAAGCAGATAAATCTTCAGCCATTTTTTTAGTAAGAGTAGTTACTAAAACTCTTTCATTTTTTTCAGTTCTTTCATGAATTTCATTAATTAAGTCATCTATTTGATTTTCCGTTGGTTTTACATCAATTTTAGGATCTAATAATCCTGTTGGACGTATGATTTGTTCAACAATATTTGATTTAGAATGTTCTTTTTCATAATCAGCAGGTGTTGCACTAACAAAGATTACTTGATTAATTCTTTCTTCAAATTCCTCAAATTTAAGAGGTCTATTATCAAAGGCAGAAGGGAGTCTAAATCCATAATTTACCAAAGATTCTTTTCTTGCTCTATCACCATTATACATAGCTCGAACTTGAGGAATGGTAGCATGTGATTCATCAATTAATAGTAAAAAGTCATCTGGAAAATAATCAAATAATGTAAATGGGGGAGAACCAGGTGCTCTACCACTTATATGTCTAGAATAGTTTTCTATTCCTTGACAAAAACCAGTTTCTTTTAACATTTCAATATCAAAATTTGTTCTTTCTTCAATTCGCTGAGCTTCAATTAGTTTATTATTTGCTTTAAAATAAGCAACACGTTCTTCCATTTCTTGTTCTATATTCTCTAAAGCACGATCTAGTTTTTCTTTACTTGTAACATAATGTGAATTTGGGTAAATCATAACATGTTCTCTTATTCCTATAACTTTTCCTGTTAAAGGATTTATTTCTGCAATTTTTTCTACTTCATCACCCCAGAATTCAACTCTTATAGCTCGTTCATCTTGATTTGAAGGATAAACCTCTAAAGTATCACCTTTTGCTCTAAAAGTACCTCTTTTAAAATCCATCTCATTTCTAGAATATTGCATATTTACAAGTTTTTTCATAACTTTATTTCTATCTATAGTCATTCCAGGTCTTAAAGAAACTATCATGTTTTCATAATCAATAGGATCTCCGTAATCCATAGATACATGAAACAGATGCAACAACTATAACATCACGTGTTTCGAAAAGAGAAGCAGTTGCAGAGTGACGTAGTTTATCAATTTCATCATTAATAGAAGCATCTTTTTCAATATAAGTATCAGAAGATGCAATATACGCTTCTGGTTGGTAATAATCATAATATGAAACAAAATATTCAACTCTATTTTCAGGAAAGAATTCTTTAAATTCGCTATAAAGCTGTCCAGCTAAAGTTTTATTATGTGCTAGAACTAAAGTAGGTCTTTGAACTTTTTGAATAATATTAGCCATAGTAAAAGTTTTTCCGAGAACCTGTAACTCCAAGTAGAGTTTGAAATTTCTTTCCATCAATTATTCCTTTTGATAAATATTCAATTGCTTCTGGTTGATCTCCAGTTGGTTTATAATCAGATACTAATTTAAACATTTTAAAACCTCTTTAAAAATTAATTTAACAGTATATTTATAGCATATTTTAACTTAAAAAACAATATATATCTGATACATTGTTAAAACATTAAAAAAATTTTTATTCTTAATAAGAATTTTTTCGTTAGTTTAAAACCATTGAAAGAGTAAGAGCAAAAAAACTAAAAAAAACTTAACGACATGAAGT
>CALXVK010000092.1 GCA_944391975.1 uncultured Clostridia bacterium | reverse complement strand
GTTTTAGAATTATGTTATTTTAGATAGTAATAAAACTAAATCTTTTAATTTTATATTTCCAATTTCGTTTTAGAATTATGTTATTTTAGATAGTAATAAAACTGTAAAATCTGCTATACCTAAAAAGATTAAGTTTTAGAATTATGTTATTTTAGATAGTAATAAAACTTTTTGCAAGATAATGTGAAACTTTGGCGGTTTTAGAATTATGTTATTTTAGATAGTAATAAAACCACTGGATACAAATCTGTATCAAGTAACACGTTTTAGAATTATGTTATTTTAGATAGTAATAAAACAGGAATATCTGCTATAATTAATTGTGCATGGTTTTAGAATTATGTTATTTTAGATAGTAATAAAACATAGAAGAAACAAAAAGAAATATTGAATATGTTTTAGAATTATGTTATTTTAGATAGTAATAAAACTATTTTTACTGCTATAAAAGGAGTTTTTGGTTTTAGAATTATGTTATTTTAGATAGTAATAAAACCTAAAGAAAACTGGAAGAAAAGGTGCGAAAGTTTTAGAATTATGTTATTTTAGATAGTAATAAAACTGGGAACGGAATTAAAGGAATTATAGAAGCGTTTTAGAATTATGTTATTTTAGATAGTAATAAAACTAGATGTTACACCTTATGTAGAAAAAAGAGAGTTTTAGAATTATGTTATTTTAGATAGTAATAAAACTTCAAACTCATCATTATCAGCAACTCCTGTGTTTTAGAATTATGTTATTTTAGATAGTAATAAAACCATCTCCTAATATATCCATAGCTGTTTGTGTTTTAGAATTATGTTATTTTAGATAGTAATAAAACAATAGTATGTTCTATTATGTGGTCACCTGAGTTTTAGAATTATGTTATTTTAGATAGTAATAAAACTGAACTAGAAACAACTATTGCAGCTGCAGTGTTTTAGAATTATGTTATTTTAGATAGTAATAAAACACACCTTATGGTAGGAAAGCAATTAAATATGTTTTAGAATTATGTTATTTTAGATAGTAATAAAACGCTAGAACTGACTACTATTGCAGCCGCTGTGTTTTAGAATTATGTTATTTTAGATAGTAATAAAACTCTATCCCAGCCATAATCTAATGTTCTGTGGTTTTAGAATTATGTTATTTTAGATAGTAATAAAACTCTTCTAATATGACAATAACACGTAATACTGTTTTAGAATTATGTTATTTTAGATAGTAATAAAACATTTATTAAAATGCATAGAACAACAGATGAGTTTTAGAATTATGTTATTTTAGATAGTAATAAAACGAATAAAAATAAAAGAAGCGCAAGAATTAAGTTTTAGAATTATGTTATTTTAGATAGTAATAAAACTGTATCAATAATGTCTTCTATGCATTCCATGTTTTAGAATTATGTTATTAGCTAGTAATAAAATTTATTTAAATTCTATAATAAATGAAGAATCGGATTTCAATGAAGGAATACAATATTCCAACGTTGCCGATTCTTCTATTTATAATAGTATAGCACCTTTAAAAAAATATAGCAACACTATTAAATATTATATGTGAGAATTTAAAAATGATGATTACTTATAATTGAAATTATATAAAAAGCTATAAAATATTTTTATATATGTTATAATATTCCTATATTAAACTAAAGGAGCCATTAATGCTAAAAAACATCATATTTGACATTGGGGAAATAATTTTAGAATGGGGTAATAAACCTATTAAAAAGTTATTAAATAAATCTGATGAAGAAGTAAATAAAATTTTAAAAATAATATATGGAGATAAAAGATTCAAAAGTTGTATATTAGGAAATCTTTCTCAAACTGAATATATGAAACAACTAATTAATGAGAATCCTGAATATTCTGATGATATATATAAAATATTATCAGAAGAATATCAAGAAAAAGTTTTACCAGTTATTAAAGAAAATTTAGAAAAAATAATTGAGCTTAAAAATAAAGGATATAAAATATATTTTCTTTCAAACATAACAGATGTATCATATAATTATTTAGAAAATAGACTTAAAATTTTAGATTTGATAGATGGGGGAGTTTATTCTTTTAAAGAGCATACTAAAAAGCCAGATAAAGAGATTTTTGATATATTAATTAAAAGATATAATCTAAATAAAGAAAAAACAATATTTTTTGATGATAGTGAGAAAAATGTTAAAGCTGGAAATGAATATGGAATTAAAAGTTATGTTTTTGAATCTTTAGAAATAATTAATTTATTAAACTTATAGAGTAAGAATAATAATTATTATAAATTACTTATACTAATATTTATAGACTGTTTGCAAATTAACAAAATTTGTAAAACAGTTTTTTTATATGTTTTTTAAATTTAGATATGTAATATTATTAAAAATGTATCAAAAATATAAAAAAAGAAATAATATTGATAAAAATTGACTTAAAAAATGTGAAACAAATTAAAATAATTTTATTTAAAATGTTTCACATTTTAAATTTTTTGTGGTATAATATAAATGTGAAACAAATTTAATAAGAATAATGTAAAATGTTTCACATTTACAAGGAGGTATATATCATGGAAGAAAAAATTGAAATAATGAATCTTCTTCAAAGTAAACAAGTTCTTGAACATGAATTACAATCACTTGTATATGGTTCTGTGGAAGTAAGAGAAAATGATTCAAATAAATATATATACGTACATTATAGAGAAGATGGAGTTGCTTTAACAAAATATGTTGGAGAATATTCAGAAGAATTATATAATTTAGTACTAAATAATAACATTAAAGCTAAAGAAATAAAAAAACAAATAAGAGCAATAAATAAAAATTTAAAACAATTAAATTATATTGAAGAGGAACTTTCAGAAAAAGTAGAGCAAAATATAGACTTTGCAAAAAGACATTTAGTAGATACTATTTATAAACAAGCTATATTAGAAGGTGTGGTAACAACATTTGCAGATACAGAAAATATTATTGAAGGTGGAAAAGTAAACAATATGACATCTGAAGATATATTAAAAATAGTGAATTTAAAACATGCCTGGGAATTTATATTAAATAAAAACGTTATTTTAAGTAATACAAATTTTGCCTTGTTGTGTGAAATAAACAAAATTGTGGAAGAAGGATTTTACTATTCAGCAGGAAAAATTAGAAGTGTTCCTGTAACGATAGGTGGAACAAAGTGGAAACCGGATTTGCCTATTGAAAGTGTGATAAAAGAAGAATTAGAAGAAGTTTTGTCAAGAAAAGTAAGTGATGTAGATAAGTCAATTGGAATTTTATTATATACAATGAAAAAACAAATATTTATTGATGGAAATAAAAGAACTGCAGTAATATTTTGTAATCATTATTTG
This sequence comes from uncultured Clostridia bacterium, assembly GCA_944391975.1. GTDB lineage: Bacteria > Bacillota > Clostridia > TANB77 > CAG-508 > Scatovivens. Next base: position 1,820 of record CALXVK010000092.1, on the reverse strand, counting down.
ATTTCAAAAGGAAAAGGAATTATAGCAATACCAGCAGAATTAACAGAAGAGTTTAAAGATTTTCTTATTTCATATTATGAGGGAAAAGATGAAGAACAAATAAAAAAATTTATTAAAGAAAAATGCTATATGAAAATATAGATTAAAAGGGGAAAATATGGAAGAATATAATGGAAAAATAGGTGTATCAAAAGATACAATGCTATTTGTAACGAATGATTTATTAGGTCAAAATATTAAAAAAAGTATAAGTAAAGAAGATATTCTTAAGCTGATACCGGAAATATATGAAAAAGCAGAAGATGAAAAATTAATAGAAATGTTACCATATAAAACATATAAAGGTTTAGAAAAAATAATTGAATATACTAAAACAAATAGTGATATAGAAAATTTTTTGGATAAAGAAAAAAATTTAGATTTGATTTTTTTGCAAGATGCGATGATTATAATTAGAAGGGCAAAACATTTAGAATACAATTATTCACTTAATCCTGGTGTTATAGAAAAATTAAAAAGACTATTTTCAAGAGAAAACAAAATAATTGCAAAAAGATATGGAGAAATAGAAAATCTAACTTTAGGGATGTTATACTCTTATGGTATAGTAGATTTTGATTTCTTAAGAAAACAATTAGGTAAGTATATAAATGAAAAAATTTCAGAAACTGAATTAAGAGATATATACTTTACAAGATTAAATTTAAACCAATTAGTAAAAGATTATAATATTAGGTGGACAAATACAAATGAAGTTCAATATTTTGTTACATACTTAGATGAAGATTATGAACAAATTGATGTAGGAAAAATAGCAGAAGGACAAAAATCAAGAGGAATGAAATATAAACAATTTAGTAAACAAGAAATTTTAAAAAGAGAAGAATATTTATGGAATGAAAGAACAAAAAAACTGTATAATTTTATAAAAACAAAAAATAAAAATATATATGAATGGCAGTTTGAAAATTTAATAAAAGAGAATGAATTAGGAATCGATATTTTGAAAAAAGTGTCTGCTTTATGTGGAATATTTGAAGATGAAACTGAAGTAAGAAAATTTGTTGATTTATTTATGGAATGGTATAACAATAGTCCTCAATATGTGTTAGGAGGTTATTCTCCAATAGAGTTTAGACTCCAATAAAAAATAAAAACCTACTTGTTATAAAATCTTATAACAAGTAGGCTTTTCTATTTCCTAGCCACAATCCCATACAAAACCCTCTTAAGCCAAATACCTTTTTCACTCACATGCTCCTGAACATACCTATCCAACAAATCATCCTCAATAAAATTTCTATGCTCATTTTTACTAGGCTCTAGTTCTGAAAAATCATCTAGAATTGGTGTCTTTAAAAGTAAGGCAAGGAGGTCTTCTTTTGTTTTGTAGTATTCATATTGTACAATTTCTTGCATTTCTACTTTTTTAAAACCTGCATTTTTTATATCATTATAATCTTTTTGACTAATTGCGATTTCATCATTATAAGCTTGGCCTCTATTAAAAATCTTTTTTAATTCCCAACAATCAAATTTATCAACACCTTCAACAATTAAAACTCCATTTTTAGCTAAACAATTATATATTTGATTTGCATCAATAATAGTATGTCTAGCAGATACAATATCAAATAAATTATCTGGAAATTTCATATTAAGATTATCCATAGTTGCAAATTTGATATTCTTATTAGGAAATTTTTCTTTATTTTTATTTGCAGTTTCAATCATTGCAGGGGAGAAGTCTGTTCCTATAATTATTCCTACATCTGGCATTTGTGCTAAAGCTTTTTCACCACCACCTGTGCCTAAATCTA
>CALXVK010000091.1 GCA_944391975.1 uncultured Clostridia bacterium | reverse complement strand
GATTTAGGAGCTGATTCATTAGATATAGTTGAATTAGTTATGGCTTTAGAAGAAGAATTTGATATGGAAATTCCTGATAGTGATGCGGAAAAAGTTGTTACAGTTAGCGATGTTGTAGAATACATTAAAGAACATGTATAAATAAAAAATTCTCCCAAATGGGAGATTTTTTTTATCTTAAAATTTTATCAGTGCTTTGAAATTTAAAGAGTGTTCCTAAATTTTACAAAGTTTAGAAAGTATGAATTAACTATTGCTTGAGTTTTTTTGTTGTGATATAATATCCTACGTAAAAATTTATATTTCGGAGGAAATATGCGGAAATAAACAAGAATTAATTAGAAATTTTAGTATTATAGCACATATAGATCATGGTAAATCAACATTAGCAGATAGAATGATAGAGTTTACTGGAGCCTTAGATAAAAGAGAGATGGAAAGTCAGGTTCTAGATAATATGGATATTGAACGTGAAAGAGGCATAACAATTAAATCTCAAGCTGTTAAAATGAATTATAAGGCAAAAGATGGGAATGTCTATATATTTAATTTAATTGATACTCCTGGACATGTAGATTTTAATTACGAAGTATCTAGAAGCTTGGCTGCTTGCGAAGGTGCAATTTTAGTTGTAGATAGTACTCAAGGGGTTGAAGCGCAAACTTTAGCAAATGTATATTTAGCAATAGATGATAATTTGGAAATAGTGCCAGTTATAAATAAAGTAGATCTTCCAAATGCTAGACCTGATGAAGTAAAAAAAGAAATTGAAGATATTATTGGGATTCCAGCAGAAGATGCACCTTGTATTTCTGCAAAAACTGGACTTAATGTAGAAGAAGTTTTAGAAAGAATTGTAACAGATATTCCAGCTCCTTCAGGAAATCCAGATGGAAAGTTACAATGTCTAATATTTGATTCTTTTTATGATAATTATAAAGGAGCACTAAGTTTTGTTAGAGTAAAAAATGGTACAATAAAACCAAATGATGAGATTTTATTTATGGCAACAAAAAAGACTTTTACTGTAACAGAAGTAGGTTATTTTGGCGCAGGAACTTTTATTCCAACAGATAAATTAGAAGCCGGTGAAGTAGGCTATGTTGTAGCAAGTGTAAAAACAGTTTCAGACCTTCATGTTGGTGATACAATAACACATAAGAAAAATCCAGCTGATGAAGCCTTGCCAGGATATAAAAAAGCAAATTCAATGGTTTATTGTGGACTTTATCCTATGGATGGAAGCGAATATGAAAATTTAAAAGAAGCACTAGAAAAATTAAAATTAAATGATGCAGCTTTAGAATATGAACCAGAAACATCAGCAGCTTTAGGATTTGGATTTAGATGTGGATTTTTAGGACTTTTACATTTAGAAATTATTATAGAAAGAATTGAGAGAGAATTTGATTTAGGATTAATTACAACAGCTCCATCTGTTATATATAAAGTACATAAAACAGATGGACAAGTTTTAGATGTATATAATCCAGCAGATTTACCACCACAAGCTGAGATAAGTTGTATTGAAGAACCAATAATGAAAGCAGAAATAATGATACCAAAAGAATTTGTTGGGAACGTTATGGAAGTATGTCAAAATAGAAGAGGTATCTATATTGATATGAGATACTTAGATGAAAATAGAGTAACACTTGAATATGATTTACCTTTAAATGAAATTATATATGATTTTTTTGATTGTTTAAAATCTAAAACTAAAGGTTATGCATCTGTTGATTATGAATTTAAAGAATATAAAAGATCAGAACTTGTAAAATTAGATTTACATATAAATAATGAATCTGTTGATGCCCTTTCTTTTATAGTACATAAAGATTCAGCTTATGAAAGAGGAAAGAAAATGGCTGAAAAACTTAAAAAATCTATACCAAGGCAATTATTTGAAATTCCAATTCAAGCTGTAGTTGGTGGAAAAATAATTGCAAGAGAAACATTATCTGCAATGAGGAAAGATGTTTTAGCTAAATGTTATGGTGGAGATATAACAAGAAAAAAGAAACTTTTAGAAAAACAAAAGAAAGGAAAAAAGAAAATGCGTCAAATAGGAAATGTTGAAGTTCCACAAGAGGCATTTTTAGCTGTCCTTAAACTTAATGATGATGAAAAATAATATAAAGATGGAGAGATAAGTTATGAGAGAAAGCTATAGAGCAAAACAATCCAGAAAAGCAAGAATAAATAGAGAAAAAGAAGAAAGAAATTTATCTAAAAGAAAAACTAAAAAAATACAAAATAACAATTCTCAAGATATAGAAAGAAACATTCAAATGAATGAGGAAAAAGCATATGATGATGTAATTGCTGGTAGAAATGCAGTTTTAGAGTTATTAAAATCAGATAAAGATATCAATAAAATCTTTATAGAGCAAGGTGAAAAACATGGTTCTATAACTGAAATAATAGCTAGAAGTAGAGAAAAAAAGATTGTTTTAGTAGAAGTTCCTAAATCAAAATTAGATTTTATGGCAGAAAATCATCAAGGAGTTATTGCTGTTGTTCCTCCTTTTAATTATTGTGAAGTTGAGGATATTTTAGAGTATGCTAAATCCAAAAATGAGGATCCATTTATCATAATTTTAGATGGAATAGAAGATGTCCATAATTTAGGTGCAATAATAAGAACAGCTGAAACTGCTGGAGCTCATGGAATTATTATTCCAAAAAGAAGAGCAGCTCAAGTAAACAGTACAGTAGTAAAAGTATCTAGTGGAGCAACAACATATGTAAAGATTGCAAGAGCAAATAATATAAATGAAACTATAAGATATCTTAAAGAACAAGGTTTATGGATAATAGGAACAGATGGAGATGCGAAAACAGAATATTATAATCAAGATTTAACAGGACCAATTGCAATAGTAATTGGAAGTGAAGGATTTGGAATGAGTGACTTGGTTAAGAAAAATGCAGATATTTTGGTAAAAATTCCAATGTTCGGAAAAATTACTTCATTAAATGCATCTGTTTCAAGTGGAATCATTATTTATGAAGTAGTAAAACAAAGATTAAATAAATAAAAAAGATACAAATACAAAGGAGAAAATAGATGAGTAATACAAATATGTCTATGAAAACAAAGCTTTCAGATGTTCTAGAAATTCTAAATTTAATAATTTTGCTATATGCAATATTTTTGCTAATTTTGGGAATAATTATATCAAATACAGAACTTATAATACAAACATGTATAATGTTTGTGGTATATGTTGTTTTTGAATATTTAAATTATGATGTGACACATATAACAAGTAAGGGAATAAATAATAAAAAATATGGATTTTTAGAATGGAAAAAAATATATAGAGTTGAAAAAAAGAAAAATATTATATATCTTTATACAAAAGAAATTGAAAAGCCATATAAAATTACTATATATAGATCTGAAGATGAGAAAGAAGTATCACGTATTTATAAATTTATTTTGTCTAAAATTAAAGATCCAGATAAAGTAAAATAATGATTTGGTTGAAAAACAAAATATTTTAAAAATAAGTATTGAATTAAATTATAATTTTTGATATACTTACTTACGGCTTAAAATTAATAGAAAAAAGCTAAGAATATGGAGGGTAAATAGAAAATGAAAACTGATTTAAGAAAAACAAAGATTGTAGGAACAATTGGACCAGCTAGTGAAGGAATTCTTAAAGATTTATTTAATGCAGGATTAAATGTTTGTAGGATTAATTATTCACACGGAAGTTATGATGAACAAGAATGGAAAACAAATGAAATTATTAGATTAAGAGAAGAAATGGATTTACCAATTCCAATGATTCTTGATATGCAAGGTCCTGAAATCAGAACAGGTATGTTAGTTACAGGAAAAAATGAGAAAATCATGTTAGAAGATGGACAAAAATTTGAATTAGTTAATGAAGATATCATTGGTGACAAAGATAGAGTTTCTGTATCATATAAAGAATTATACAAAGATGTTGTTCCAGGAACTAAAATATTAATAGATGATGGAGCAATAGAGTTAAGAGTTGATGAAATAATAAATAAAGATATTCATTGTACAGTTGTTCATGGAAATCCATTAGGAAGTAGAAAAACAATGAATTTACCAGGAACTATAGTACGTTTACCAGCTCTTAAAGAAAAAGATATAAATGATTTAAAAACAGCTTGTGAACATGAATATGATTTTGTTGCAATATCATTTGCAAGAAATTTAGATGATATTAAACAAGTTAGAAAAGTTTTAGATGAAAATGGTGGAAAAGATATTAAAATTATAACTAAAGTTGAAAATGTTGAAGGTTTATCAAACTTAGAAGATATAATTAAAGAAGCAGATGTTCAAATGATTGCTCGTGGTGATATGGCAACTGAAACAGATTTAACAGAACCACCTATTATTCAAAAGAAAATTATAAAATTATGTAATAATTTGAATAAACCAGCAATTACAGCAACACAAATGCTAGAATCTATGACATATAATCCATTACCAACTAGAGCTGAAGCTTCAGATGTTGCAAATGCTATATATGATAGAACTAGTGCTATTATGCTTTCAGGAGAATGTGCAATGGGTAAATATCCATTAGAATGTGTTCAAACAATGGATAAAATAGCTAAAAAAGTTGAGCCAACAATAAATTATTGGAAGAGATTTGATCAAAATGGAAATATTAAATTAGAAAACTTAGATGATAATGTTGCATATTCAACAAGTGTTATTGCAAAAAATGTTAGTGCAGATGCAATTGTATGTTATACAAATACAGGAGATTCTCCTAGACGTTTAGCAGGTATGGGAGTTGGATGCCCTATTTTAGCAATAACAGATAATAAAAGAACTTTCCGTCAATTAGCAATGGTTTGGAATGTTCACCCAGTATACATTGAAAAACAAAATACAATAGATGATACTGTAGAAAAAGGAATTGAGAAATTGAAAAATAAAGGAATACTTGAAAAAGGTGATAAAGTTGTTGTTGTTGGAGGACATAATTACCTTTCAAATGTTACAAATAGTAAAGTTATTGGTGGATATGTAGAAATATAATAAAAAAAATGGACCTTAAAATTGAATAAATTTTAAGGCCCTATTTAAACAAATTTTTAAAGGAGGTTTAAATATGAAAGAATTAAAAGGAACAAAAACAGAAGAAAATTTAAGAGAGGCTCTTGCTGGTGAATCACAAGCAAGAAACAAA
>CALXVK010000090.1 GCA_944391975.1 uncultured Clostridia bacterium | reverse complement strand
GATGTTATTTGTTTCTATTGGATATTTATTGATAAATATTTATGGAGTAATTAGATGGAATTTAGAGGCAAAGAAAGTTCAAGATTAACAAATAATTATAATTAGGGGGTATCTGTATGAATAAAAATGTATTAGTAACAGGTGGTACAAGAGGAATAGGAGAGGCTATATAAGGAATTAAAAGAAAAATTTTAGAAGAACAATTAAAAGATACTTGCAGATTTAAACCAGAAACTTGACCTTTGATAGATGAAAATATAAGATTAAGAATGAAAGAAGGATAATGTATATATGCAAAACAATGAATATTTGGACATACTAGATGAACAAGGTAATAAAATAGGCAAAACTGATACAAGAGAAAATATACACGAAAAAGGACTTATACATTCAGAAGTAACAGCAGTTATCTATACAGAAACTGGAAGAGTATTACTACAAAAAAGAAATAATAATAAAAAGACATATGGTGGAGTTTGGAGCATAACAGGGGGACATGTATTAACAGGGGAAAGTAAACTAGAAGCTATTATTAGAGAAGTTAAAGAAGAACTTAATTTAGATGTTAAAATTCATAATATAGAAAAAGTTGTTACATATTATTCAACAAGAAAGAAAGATAAAATTATTAATAATAAATTTATGACAATATTTCTTATAAGAATTTGTGAAGAGGATATTAATAAAATAAAAATACAGAAAGCTGAATTAGAAAAAATAAAATTTATTACAATTAATGAATTAAAAGCATTAGTTAATAAAGATGAAAAAGAATATAAATTTCCACAAAATATGAAAAAAGTTTTAGAAAAAATGGAATATATGGATATATAGACACTTTTGCAACAATCGAGAATAAAGTGAAAAGTATTTAAAATTCTTAAAGTGAAAATATAGAATAAACCCATTAAACATGCAAGAGAGAAATGAATTTATTACAAGATACCAAAATTTACTATAATAAAATTGAGGATATAAAAAATAAGATACTGAAATTTAACGAAGAAAAGATATAATATAGAGAAAAGTAATTAAAAGTTGATAATTATGCAGGATATAAGAATAGAAAACATATTAAATAGTTTATCAAAATCAAATTTACCAGAAAAATCATATTTTAAAGCATGGCAGGTTGCTGTGCAAGAGGATCATATTAATACAGCAAAACAAATATTTAAAGACAAAATTAACAAAAGTAAGGTAGATTTAGAAATTACAGAATTTGAGAATTTTTGCAAACCTAGAGATAAATGGGGAGCGATGGGAAAAAATTTACTCAATGGAATGATATATATAACAGAAATTTATGATATGCTAAAGAAATTTTAAAAAAGGAAAAATAATGTAGAACTATGGAGAAAAGATTGTTATATAATAGTTATTACATTAGTATAAAATTAGGAAGGAATGTTATAATTATGAAGTTGATATTAATTCGTCATGCAGAAAGTATTTACAATGAAAAAAAATTACTGCAAGGACAAGTCGATTGTGAATTAAGTGAAAAAGGATTAAAGGATACCAAAAACAAATCAAAAAACTTTCCAACAGATTTTGATATTTGCTTTTGTTCTCCATTAAAAAGAACAAAGCAGACTGCTAAAATTTTAGTCCCATATTTAAATGTGATTTATGATGATAGATTAATGGAAAGAGGGCTTGGAGATTGGGAAAACACACATAACACTGATGAAAAACAATTTTTAATGCATAATAAAATAGTTCCACCAAATGGAGAAACATTTGAAGAATTTGATAAACGTATTATAGATTTTCTAGAAATGATAAAAAGAAGTTATAGTGATAAAAAAATTCTTATTGTTACACATGGAGGAGTCATATATGCAATACATAGAATATTTGGTTTTAAAGTTAGAACGATAGAAAATTTAGAAATGGTGACAATTGAATATTAATAAGGAGGAATTTTATGAGTAATAGACCAATTAATACATTATTTATGCTAATGTCATTAGATGGAAAAATTAATAGTGGAGATAGTGATGAATTAGATGTTGATAAAGATTGGTGTAAAATAGATGGAGTTAAAGAGGGATTACATCAATATTATGAAATTGAAAAAACAACAGATTGGTATTCTTTAAATACAGGAAGGACAATGAAAAAAATAGGTGTTAATAAAAGAAAAGAAAAACCATCAAAAATGGAATGTCGATTTATCATTATTGACAGAAAACCCCATTTAAATAAGCAAGGTATAGGATACTTGTGCAATTGGGTTGATATATTATTTTTAGTAACAGATAATAAAAATCATCCTGCATATAAATTATTAGATAAATTTGATAATTTGAAAATCATGTATTATGAAAATATAAATTTAACAAAAATGATGGAAGATTTGAAAAAAAATTATAATGTAGAAAAAATTACGATTCAATCTGGAGGAACTTTGAACGGAGAGTTTTTAAAAGAAAATCTAATCGACTATGTAAATATTGTAATAGCACCACTTTTAGTAGGAGGAGAAAATACAACTACATTAATAGATGGAAAATCTATATCTAAAGAAGAAGAATTAAATAAATTAAAAGCATTAGAATTATTAGAATGCAATGTTTTAAAAGATTCATATATACAGTTAAAATACAAAGTTTTAAGATAAGTAATGATAAGGAGAAAAAAGATATGTTAAAAGCCTATAGTGTATTTAACGACTTAGATTTAAAAGCTTGTGAGATAATTAAAAATATAGGAATAGAATTAGAATTATCTAAAGAAGATGAAAGACCAAATGAAGAAAAATTGCTGAATTTGTTAAAAAATAATGATATATTAATAATTGGTGTAAAAGAAAAACTTACAAAAAGTATGTTAAAAGAAGTAAAAAGCAAGAAAATAATAGCAACTTTATCAATCGGAGTAGACCATATAGACAAGTACTTCTATGAAAATGACTTAATTCAAGTTATTAATTGCAAAACGTCAAATGTAATGTCTGTAGCAGAACATATATTTACTTTAATATTAAGTTTAAAAAAAAGGATTATAGAAGCAAATAATATTTCTATATCTGGTGGGAATAGAAATGATTTATCTTTAAGAAGTCAAGATATATTTGAATGCACAATGGGAATTATAGGTGCAGGAAAAATAGCAAGTGAAGTAATAAAAATAGCCAAAGTTTTTAATATGAATATTCTTTGTTTTACATTACACCCAGAAAGACATCTAGATTTATTACAACAAGATATAAAGTTTTTAAGTTTAGATGAATTATTATCTAACTCAGATATTATTACAGTAAATATTCCTCTAGATGAAAGTAGCAAGAACTTAATTTCAGAAGATAAGATTAAATTAATGAAAAAATCAGCAACATTTATAAATACATCAAGAGCTGAAATTGTAGACATGAATGCATTAATTAAGTATGCAGAAGAGAATAAAACATTTAATGTTGGACTAGACATTGATGTAGAAAATTATAAAGAAATGTTAAGTGTTAAAAGAAACAATGTAATTGTAACACCACATATAGCAGGAGTAACAAAAGAAGCAATAGAAAGAATGGATACAGAATTAGCAAATAATATAAAAAAATATGTGGAGGAAAATTATGAATAAATTAGTAGAAGAATTTTTAAAATTATTTTATAAATTATCACAGGTACCAAGAGAGTCAGGAAAAGAAGAAAAGTTTGCTGATTTTTTAGAAGAATTTGCTAGAGCAAACAACTTGGAATGTTATAGAGATAAAAATAATAATGTTTTAATAAAAAAATGTGGAAATAAAGAGAATAATGAACCAATTATATTACAAGCACATATGGATATGGTATGTGTAAAAAAAGAAAATAGTCAGCATAATTTTGAAATAGATCCCATTGAAATCGTTAGAAATGGTGATATTATGTCAGCGAAAGATACATCATTGGGAGCTGATCAAGGAATTGGACTAGCCTTTATGTTATTAATATTAAAAAGTGAAAAAATAAAACATCCAGATTTAGAGTGTTTATTTACAACTGAAGAAGAAACTACTTTTGATGGTGCAGTAAACTTTGATTATACAAGGCTTAAAGGGAAGAGACTAATTAATTTAGATCATTGCAAAGATGATTCAATTGTTGTTGGTTGTGATGCAGATATATGTAACAAATATGCTTTTGAAGGAGAGCTTATTACTGCAAATATACCAGCTTATAAAATAAGAATAAGCAATATAGAAGGTGGAAATTCAGGAGTATACATTGAAAGAAGTGATAAAAATGCAATAATGATTATGGCTAAAATAATACAAAAATTGCAATTAGAAGATAAAGTATGGATTAACAAAATTTCTGGAGGAAGTTCGGAAAATGATATAGCTACTTTTTGTGAATGTGTTATAAAAACAGATATTGAAGATATAGAAAATAAGATAAAGAATAATATGAAAGAAAAGAATTTGTGTATACAAATAGAAAAAATAGTTATTGATATGGCATTTTCTCTAAAAGATAGTAAAAACATAATTAATGAAATAATAAATTTAAAACAAGGATTAATTTTAAACAAAAATAATATCATTACATCAGGAAATTTAGGAGTCATACAAACAATAGAAAATAAAGTAATAATAAAAGGAATTTTACGAAGTTTAGATATAGAAGAATTACAAGAGCAAAATAGAGTAAATATTTTAATATCTAAAAGTAATGATTTTAAAGTTGAAGAAGTTTATAAAGATTCCTCATGGATACCTAATGCAAATTCAAAACTAAAAGAAAATTATAAAAATATTTATTATAAAGTAAATGGAAAATATCCTGATTTTGAAATTACACACGGAGGATTAGAATGCAGTTGTATTGCTAAAAGAATAATAGGATTAGATATGATTTCTATTGGAAGTATAATTGAAGATTTTCATACTATAAATGAGAAAACATATATTAGTTCTTGTGAAAAGACTTTAAAAACCTTATTAGCATATTTAGAAAATGAAGAAAATAATTAAATAATAATATGGATGAAAAATTTATGGATTTAGCTATGAAAAAAGAATATATGATGTTTCAAATAAATCTAAAGAAAAAATTGATAGTTACATAAATATGAAAATAAGTAAATATGCTTATGTAGATATGTAGAAAAATATATGTTTGGATTTTGAATAAATTTAGATTGAAGAAGAGGTTATTATGGAAAATGAAAAAATAAAAAATCTACTCGAATTTTATTTATTAGCAACAGAATTAAAAGATAAAATTAGAAGAG
>CALXVK010000089.1 GCA_944391975.1 uncultured Clostridia bacterium | reverse complement strand
ATTTTTAAAGAAGTCGGAAAAGAACCTACATTTATGCAAATAGAAAATAATATTGAAATCTTTAAAAGTCAATTAGGTGGAGATATTGAGATTATTCCTTATGAAGATATAGAAATTATTTGCAGAAAAGATAGAGAAAACTTAAAGCCTAACATTTATCTTAATACTAGCTTTGAAAAACTTAATTTCTCGATAAAAGGAGATATATTTATTACCGCAAAAGAAGAAAATAATTTTATATCTTTAACAAAAGAACAAGTCATTAAATATAACGAACTCTTAGTGAAAGGAAGTTTTAATTATAGGCATTTTGATGAAAATGGTAAATACCTTTCAAATAAAGAATTAAGAAAACAAAATAAATCCGATTTTAAAAATGATGTAAAAAACAAAAAGAACATTAAAGAAGAAACCCTAGAGGCAACTTTACAAATGATACTGAAAATTCAAACAAGCATTTTAATATTTCTTCAAGAACATTGAAGTAACTAATATAAAAAGGAGGAATTATGGATAAAGACTTTCAAAAAGAATATTACGAAGATAAAATGGAAAATTTTATTGAAACTCCTAAAGATTTATTATTAGAAAAATTATCAATGCATGAACAATTAAACGCAAATGATTTTAATGAACTTTTTAAAATAATACAAGAAGAATTTAACAAAAGTTTCAGTATTTCTAATAATAACTTGAAAGGAGAAAAGGAAATTGAATAAAACAGATATTCAAAAAAGGATTAATGGACTAAATAAATATATGTTAGCTGATAGTACAAAAGAATTATTGCTATTAAAAATCTCTAATGATTATACATACAATAAGGCTGTAGCATTAATAGATAAAAACGCTAAACATAAAGACTGGTATTCAATAGATAGAAAGACTTGTTTTAAGACATGGAACGAAGTTGAAGCTTTCATAGACGGAATATGTTTAGCAAAAAATACTGACTTCGAGAGATAGCTTAAGGAAAAGTTTGAAAAACCATTAATGGTGTTTCAATTAGTATTTGAGTATATAGAAAATTGTTCTATAGAAACTCAAATACTAAAACAAAATTATTATTTCACTTTCTATAGGAACTGAATATAAATAATAATTTTAAGGGGTTATTAGGGTACTCCCTAATCACACAGAAACTCGATCGAGTTTCTAGTGTGTTAGAAACTGAAAATTAGTTTTCATGTTTTCGGCATAAAAATAAAGTTATTATTTAGTAAAACTGCGAAGTGAGGCTCTATAGAAAGTGAAGCTTATAAATTAATTGAATATGAAAATTTATTATTAAAAGGAGATTTTAAAATATGAAAAATAATAAAGTATATAAAGAATTTAAAATAAAAAATGTTCAAGGTTATAACTATAGTAAAGGTTATTATAAAAATAAAAACAGAAATAATAAGAAAACAGGATTTAACTTGGATACAGCATTATCAAATAAATTAGACAGAGAATTTAAAGAATTTTGTAAAAATATTATGAAAAAAGATAAACAAGCTATTTTAAATAGTGCTTATGAAATTACTGTAAAAGAAGAACTAAAAGAAGAATTAAAAAATATGAATTTATATAGTGCAGAGAAAGAAATGTTATTTCTTCAAGATGATATATTAAATGAATTTTATCACGACTGGTTAGACTGTGACACACCACTTGGAGAGTCAATGCAACCTTGTTTGCAAGAATCTATCGCTACATTAACAAAATATATCGGAAAGAAAATAAAAAATAATAATGAACAAGAAAGATAGTGATTTATTATGAGTTTTGCAATTATCAGAAATACTAATTACAAAAAAGATAATTTGGCAGGACTATATAAGCATAATGAAAGAAAAAATACAAACTATTCAAATAAGAATATTGATAAATCTAAATTTTCTCTTAATTATTCACTAAAGAAATGTAATACAACATACTTAAATGCTTTTAAAACTTTACAAAATCAATACGACTTAAAAGGTAGAGTAATTAGTACAACTAATATTCTTTGCGAATATGTAATTACTTCTGATAAAGAATTCTTTGAAAAAATTGGAGAAAAAGAAACTTACAGATATTTTAAAACAGCTTATAAATTCGTTTCTAGCTATCAAAATTTAGGAGAAGAATTTATAGTTTCTGCTAAAGTACATAATGACGAGGCAACACCTCATTTACATATAGTTTTTATACCAGTTGTCCACAAATTAGATACAAAAAGTGGAAAACAAATAAACAAAATTGCTTGCTCTGAATATTGGAAAGGAAAAGACAGTTATAAAAGACTTCAAGATAATTTTTATAGTTATATGACAAAATCTGGTTTTGATTTAGAAAGAGGACAAAAAGGTAATATACATATTGAAACAGATAAACTGAAAAAAATAACAAATTATGAAGTACAAAAATATGAAATGCAAAGTATTAATTTAGAGCAAGAAAAAGAAATAATTGATACAGAAGAATTAAAAAAAGAATACAAAAGAGTAATAAGAAAGTTTAATACTTTAGCAACTCAATATACTAGAATAAAAAATTTAACAGATACTACAAACGAAAGATTAGAAGATATTGAAATAGAAAATCATAATATAAAACTTGAAAATTCAAGACTAAAGCAAGAAAATAAAAACTTAAAAAATTATATAAATAAAAGTATTGAGTGGATGTCTTTAATATTAAACTGGTCTATGGATAGAGTAAATAAAATGATAAACAAATTTATAGAAAGAAAGGAAGATGTAAAAGATGAACGAAAACATAAACTTAAATCAAACAAAAGATAAAACATTAAATATAGAAGAAGTATTAATAAAAGAATTAATAAATAATATTGAAAATCCTTATAAATTATTAACTGTAAATGATGTTTCAAAAGACCTAAATATAGGAATAAACACAGCTTATACATTATTTAAAAACAAACAATTTCCATCTATTAAAGTTGGAAAAAATAGGAAAATAACACTATTAGCTTATACTTTATGGAAATTGCATAAAAACTAAAGAGAGGAGATATTTTATATGGCAGTAAAAGGAAGTAGCGAAGGATATATATTCTTTAATAAACAAAGAAAACGTTGGAACGCACAATATATAGAATATGATGAAAACACAGGAAAAAGTATGAGGAAAACTAAAAGTTTTAAAACTGAAGATGACGCAAAAAAATATTTAAAAACAATTATGTATCAAAAGGAAAATCCTTTGTTTATTGAACATAATGGAATACCTATATGTGAAATAATGAAATCAAATTTAAGACTAAAATTAGATACAAATCAGATAACCTCTACACAATATGGTAGAGTTATGAGAACTATTGAAAAAATCGAAAAAACTTCAATAGGTAATAAAAATATAGATGAGATAACAGCAGAAGAATTACAAGTTTATATAAATGCTCAAAAACATTTAAGCAATTCATCAATAAGCAAAATATATCAACAATTTAATCAAGCATTTAAAATAGCAATAAATAAAGGATACTTAATGCAAAATCCTATGATAAATGTAATAAAACCTAAAAGCTTAAAAGACAATAAAATAGTAAGAGCTTTAACAGTTGAAGAACAACAAAACTTTACTAATTATTTATTAAATAAAACTATAGATGACTGTAAGTATAAAAACGTATTTTTAATTCAAATGTATATGGGCTTAAGAGTTGGAGAAACTCTTGCTTTAACAATTCACGATATTGACTTAAAAAACAAAAGATTAAATGTGCATAGAACTTTAACTACAGATGAAAATAATGCTATAATTATGGGAAATAAAACAAAAACTTATGCTGGAAAAAGAATTTTACCAATTCCAGATTTCCTTTATCCATATATAATAGAACAAATGAAAAAAGCTGAAAGTCAAAACAATAATGAAGAGAAACTATTATTTAAACCTATTAATCAAAAATACACTCGAAGAACAAATGTAAATTCAGAACTTCAAAGAATTTTAAAATCGCAGTTTGGAATAACTGGTATTTCTACACATAGCTTAAGACACAGCTATGGTACAAGGTGTGTAGAAAGTGGTATGGCTCCTGTTGTAGTGCAAAGGCTAATGGGACATACAGATATTACAGTAACATTAAATACTTACACATCTGTATTTGATAAATTTAAAGAAGCTGAATTAGATAAAGTAAATAAATATTATTTGAATGAAAATTTAATATCAACAAGTGAAAATCTATTACTAAATAATGAAAAAGATTTAATATAATCATTATCCTTATGTTGTTTGAAGTCTGAAACCATTGATACTACTATTGTTTCAAAGACTTACTCAAACAAAACACAAACAAATCTTACTGTTTACATAAATTGTTTGAGTGGTTGTTTAAAAGTTAATAAAAATTAATATTTGTGAAAAAAGGTTAACAACAGTGAAAGTACTGAAAAATAAGCTTTTTCTCAAAAATAGAAAAACCGTTAATTTTTAAAAATTAACGGTTTTTCACTATTCTTTGGTTGCGGGGAAAAAATTAAATGTTTATTTTTCAACATTAAATCATATTTTGTTTAGTGAATTGTTTAGAATATAAAAAGAACCTATAAAGTTATAATTAAGTTTAGAACGCTAGTAAGACTTGTCTGCTAGAAGACTTATGTATTAATACTTGTATTTTTATATAATATCTAATAACCATTTTTCGCCACTTTTTTAAACAAATAAATTTTAATATGTTATAATTATCAGAACACTCAAATAGAGTGCTATTGCTTGTATCGTTGTTATATTGACAATTTTTCAAGCAATATATGGGTGGAATGGTATGGAAGAAATAAACAATTAATCAAAATCAACGGAGGTAGTTTTTATGAAAACTTTACATTCAAATTTTTTTAAGAAGTCCGCTGCCATTCTTTTGGCATTTGCTTTCATTTTCACAAGTCTTGCAGTATCTCCTGTAAAGACATATGCGGCAGAAGCTTCAACGGTAAAAGTATCGGATTCGGCGACATCACGGTCTCGGATAATCATTTCTTCAGATAGCGTTGTAGACCACAGGAATAGCTACAGAAGTGCCAATTTTACAACTGCAAGCTCAAATACACGCATACATCATGGTATGAGTTACTACATTGACAGTAAAACTCCAAATGCCAGATACAATATGCAGATATTCAAGAGCAATGGTCAGTCTGTTGTTTCATACGGTCTTGCTGCAGACAATCCTATGGCTTCCGCTACGTTTTATTTGGATTCTAATACAACATATTACATTGTCATAACACCTACTGTATC
>CALXVK010000088.1 GCA_944391975.1 uncultured Clostridia bacterium | reverse complement strand
GTCTCAAAAATCATAGTGTTAAAAGTATACATATTTCTCACTTTTCCACTTTTGACTAATGAGGTAATACCTTTTCTTGGACGAAATTCGTCACAAGAATCGGAATCCAATTTGAAAAAACTGATTCCTTTTTCTGTTAAGAAGCTTCTAAAAGCTCCTCGATCCGCTTTCGTCAGCGAATCTGACCGAAATGATTGCGTTTGGCTCATTTTTTCGAACCCCTTTCTAAATTAGTATTTACTCTTCAAATCACACTCAAGAAACCCCAAGTATTAAATATAAAGAGCATGTGTAATATTATAGCACAGTAAACCCTTAACTACAAGGATTTTTAGTAAAAAAGAGCTCATATTGCTATTTTACAATATGAACTCTTTTAATAAATTATTTTATTTTTCTAATCTATATTTTTCTTTAGGACTATATGATGTATGTAAAAGCTTATGAGCTAAATGTCCACCAGGCTCTCCTAAGTAATCTGCATATATTTTCTTTAATGTTGGATTTTCATGAGATTTTCTAATTTTACTCTTTTCATCAATTGAATATAAAGCAGCAGCTCTTTTTCCTCTTATATCAATTGTTGCTCTTTCTTTTGATGTTCTAATTGGTTGACCACCACCCATTACACATCCACCAGGGCAAGCCATAATCTCAACAAATTGATAATCTGCTTTTCCAGATTTTATTTCTTCCATAATTGTTCTTGCATTTTTTAATCCTGAAGCAACAACTACTTTAACTTCTTTTCCATCTAAATTTATAGAAGCTCTTTTTATTCCTTGACCTCCACGAACATCTTCATATTCTAGTTTTCCAAAACTATTACCTGTAACTTTTTCTGCAACTGTACGAAGAGCCGCTTCCATAACTCCACCAGTTGTTCCAAATATTGCAGCAGCACCAGTTGCTTCTCCCATTGGATCATCAAATTCTGAATCTTCTAATGTTTTAAAATTAATATGAGCTTGTTTTATCATTCTTGCAAGTTCTCTAGTTGTAATAACGGCATCTACATCATCATAGCCTGTTCCTTGTTCATCATCTCTTGTTCTTTCGTATTTTTTAGCAATACATGGCATTACTGAAACAACAAATATTTTACTTGGATCTATATTATTTTTCTTTGCATAATATGATTTTATAATAGCTCCAAACATTTGATGTGGTGATTTACAAGTAGATAAATTAGGAATTAATTCAGGATAATTAAGCTCTAAAAATCTGACCCAACCTGGACTACAAGATGTAATCATTGGAAGAGTTCCACCATTTGAAAATCTATCTATAAATTCTGTTGCTTCTTCCATTATTGTAAAGTCAGCCCCTGTATTTGTATCAAAAACTCTATCGAAACCTAAATGTTTTAAACTTGAAACCATTTTGCCTTTTACATTAGTTCCAATCTCCATTCCAAATTCTTCACCTAATGCAACTCTAACAGCAGGTGCAGTTTGAGCAACAACAAATTTTTCTTCATCAGCTAAAGCTTCCCAAACAGCAGCTGTCCCATCTTTTTCTCTTAAAGCTCCAACTGGACAAGCTTCTATACATTGACCACAAAATGTACAATTAACATCATTTAAACTCATGTCATTATATGTAGAAATAGTTGAGCTAAATCCTCTTTCTGTGCAATCTATTGCTCCAATTCCTTGAACATTTTTACATGTTGCAACACATCTTCTACATAATATGCATTTATTAAAATCTCTAACAATCGATGGAGATTTATCATCTATTTCATGTTTATTTCTTTCACCTTTATATTTTATTTCATTTACATAGAATTCTTCTGCTAATCTTTGTAACTCACAAGTTCCATTTCTAGTACAAGTTAAACAATCTCTATCATGATTTGATAAAATTAAATCAAGGACTGTTCTTCTTGCTTCAATTACAGCTGGTGTATTAGTTCTCACAACCATACCTTCTTCAACTTTTTGTATACATGAAGTTGCAAAACCACGTCTACCTTCAACTTCAACAACACACATTCTGCAATCTCCGAATTCATTAATATCTTTTAAGAAACATAAAGTAGGAATATCGATACTTGCTTTTCTTGCTGCTTCAAGAATAGTAGTTCCTTCTTCAACTTCAACTTTTCTTCCATTTATAGTTAGACTAACCATTTTAGGCCTCCTTTTTTATTTTTTATTTGATTCCGACCAAACATTGCACTCACTTCCTGCTAGGATAAGATAATACTATAAACATTTTCTGTTCGAATTAAAAGTAGTATATTGTGCATTTTTGCAAAGGAGAATATCGAGGAGGCGTACTTAAAGTACGTTGACTCGATTTCAACTGCAGTAAAAATGTGCAAGATGCTGCTTTTAATTCGAACATTCTATTGCCGTTTCTCGTTCTAACCCTTAATAGCGTGGAATGGGCATTTACTTATACATGTTCCGCACTTAATACATTTTTCTTGATCTATCACATGAGTTTGTTTTATTTCTCCCGAAATTGCATCTACTGGACAATTTCTCTTACATAATCCACAACCTTTGCAAAGTTCAGGGTCAATAGTTACTTTCATTAGTGCTTTGCATTCTCCTGCTCTACATTCTTTATGATCTATATGTTCTCTATATTCTTCTCTAAAGTATTTTATTGTACTCATAACTGGGTTTGGTGCTGTTTGACCAAGCCCACAAACAGAGGCCTTTTGAATATTTGAGCATAATCTTTCAAGTTTTTCAATATCTCCTTCTTCACCTTTTCCATCTGTAATTTTTTCTAGTAACTCTAATAATCTTTTTGTTCCAATTCTACATGGTGTACATTTTCCGCATGATTCGTCAACTGTAAATCCTAAATAAAATTTAGCTAAATTTACCATACATTTTGAATCATCCATAATTATAAGTCCACCAGATCCCATCATTGAACCTATGGCTTTTAAAGATTCATAATCTATTGGTGTATCTAAATGTTCTTCTGTAATGCATCCTCCAGAAGGTCCACCAGTTTGAGCAGCTTTAAATTTTCTTCCGTTTGGAATTCCTCCGCCAATATCAAAAACTATTTCTCTTAAAGTAACACCCATTGGAACTTCAACTAATCCTATATTATTTACATTTCCACCTAAAGCAAAAACTTTAGTTCCTTTTGAACCTTCAGTTCCAATACTTGAATACCACTCAGCTCCATTTAATATAATTTTTGTAATATTTGCATAAGTTTCAACATTATTTATTAAAGTTGGCTTACCAAATAGTCCTTCATTTGCAGGATATGGCGGTTTTAATCTTGGCTGTCCACGTCTACCTTCAATAGACTCTAAAAGTGCTGTTTCTTCTCCACAAACAAAAGCTCCAGCTCCAAGTCTTACTTCACATTCAAAATCAAATCCACTATTCCAAATATTTTTTCCTAAAATTCCATATTCTTTTGCATCATCAATAGCTTTTTGAAATCTTTGTACAGCTATTGGATATTCAGCTCTAACATAAATATATCCATGATTTGCTCCTATTGCAAAACCTGCTATCATCATTGCTTCTAATACACAATGTGGGTCTCCTTCTAAAATACTTCTATCCATAAAAGCTCCTGGATCACCTTCATCAGCATTACATACAACATATTTTTGATCACCTTTTGCCTGCTTTGTTAAAGCCCATTTTTTACCAGTTGGGAAACCAGCTCCACCACGTCCTCTTAAGCCTGAATTTGAAACAGTTTCAATTACTTCATCTGGTGTCATAGAAAATAATACTTTTTCTAAAGCTTTATATCCGTCAAAAGCTATGTATTCATCAATATTTTCTGGATCAATTACACCACAGTTTTTTAGTGCAATTCTTTTTTGCTTTTTATAAAAATTAAGTTCATCTAATTTTTTTACTGTTGTATTATCAATATCTTTGCATAAAAGATGTTCAACAATTTCTCCTTTTTGAATATGTTTTTCAATTATTTCTTCACAATCTTCTGGTTTTACCATTGCATAAAAAATATCTTCAGGTCTTATAATTACGATCGGACCTTTTGCACATAATCCAAAACAACCTGTTTGAATTACTCTAACATTTTCAATGTTTTTCTCTGCTAAAATTTTTCTAAAAGTATCTATAATTAAAGGAGATTTAGAAGATGTACATCCTGTTCCATGACATACTAAAATATGTTTTTCTCTAGTGCTAGCTTCTGTATTTACTCTTAAATCTAACTCTTTTCTTTTAGATTCTCTTATTTTTCTTATTTCATCTAAAGTTTTCATTCAATAGCTCCTTTCTATTCTCAAAATTCCTTAAAACCAATTTTAATTTTCAGCGATATATTTATCTAAAACTTCATCCATCATTTTTACAGTAGATTTTCCATATACTTCACCATTTATTGTAAAAACTGGTGCCAAACCACAAGCTCCTATACATCTTGTTGCTTCTAATGAAAATTTACCATCTTTAGTTGTTTCACCTACATCAATTTTTAATCTTTCTTTTACACGATCTAAAATTTTTTCTGAACCTTTTACGAAACAAGCTGTTCCTAAACACACAGCGATATGATATTTACCCTTTGGTTTTAAAGTAAATCTTGAATAAAAAGTAACAACTCCATAAATTTCTGCCATTGGTATAGACAAATACTCTGAAATGGCTTTTTGAGCACTTTCTGGAATATAACCATAATGTTCTTGAACTTCATTTAGAATTTGAATTAAATTATCTTTTTCTTGTTTGTACTTGCTCAAAATTTTTTCCATATCTGGATCTTTATTACATTCAGAGCAACCTTCACATTTCTTATTTTCCATTTTTACCTCCAAATATTAATTTATAAAATTATATTCATTTTATTATAAATTACATTCCTATCTTATAAGTATTTATCTCATTTGTCAACAAAAATTTGGCATTTTTATAAAAAAAGAAAACCCTCTCACCTTTAGTAGGTGAAAGGGACAACTCCCAAAGAGCTGTTTTACGGAGTGGAACTCACACCGTGATCTCCGCGATACTTACGCTGTTGTTGCAGAATTTTCAATAACGGTAAGATCCTTTTTTCTCTGTTCGTATTCTTTGTCAAAGAAGTAAATCCCTGCCTTTTTATCATGAGACAGAGCAAAGTACTTCCTCCAAAGCAATCCGAAGCAGACACTGTTTCCTGCATTTTTAACAACATAGCCTTCTCTGTCGTGCAATTTCACTTTAACAGCTTCGATTGCATCTTCAGTGTCAGTTGCTTCATATCGCGCATTTGCAGCGTTCATCCGGCAAATGATTTCGTTAAGTTCCATCATGTCCTGCATTTTTTCAAATGCAACAAAGAATTTGTTTCCCATCATGCATTACCTCCGTTTTATAGTCTGATTTCTCGGGAACATCTTTAATTATACTATTCAAAAAATATTATGTCAAATTA
>CALXVK010000087.1 GCA_944391975.1 uncultured Clostridia bacterium | reverse complement strand
TTTTCAACTAAAGTATTTTTTAATTTATCAGTTTCTTTTTCCTTTTCTTTTTTATTTTCAACTGATTTTAAATTCTCTTCTTTAAAAATTTTTCCAATTAAATGACTTTCGAGCTCTACTCTTTTTAATAGCAATTCTTCAATTTGATTATCAAAATAATTACTATATTCTGTAAGTGTTGCTTCATAATCTGTTAAAACATCTAATATTTCTTTTTTTATCACATCATAATGTTTAGATTTTTCATTAAATTTGGGATTGATTTTATACATACTAATTTGAATAGAATTAAATTGATTATTAACCTTTGTATTAATAGTCTCTGTTGAAATCTTATCCGCCAAAGCTCTATTTAAAGTTGCACTCATTGTAATATTTTCAGTAGCTGTATCAAAAAATCTTTTTAATGCTGATTGTGCATATTCTTCATTTGTATCTTTACTCATACTTGATACCTCCTACTTTCTAAGTCTTTTAGTAAGCTTTTTTCCTTGTTCAAATTCTGATTTCTTCTTATCATCAACTTTTTTTAATAATTCTTCAATTTCTGTAGCTTCCATATAATCTAAATTATAAATTTTTCCATCATATACAATTGTTCCAAGATTCATATTTAAAATACCTTTCTAATATTGTACTGTATCTGCCTCTTTTCCATTAATTTTAATTCTATATGTTTTTGTAGTATCATTACTATCTATATCTAAATAATATAGTTCATCTCCTATTACATTGATTTTTGTATTTGATGTATTTATATTTATCAGTTCTTTAAAACTTTTTCCTTTTAAAGAAATTTTACATATCTTCATAGAATTTGTATCTAAAAAGAAAATACCTTTATTTGTAACATTATATAAGTTTGAAGTTATTTTATCTGAAACTAGTTCTGAGCTTAAGTCATCAGGATCTAATTTCATAAGCCCATTATCCTCTTTATAATAATATATATTACCATTATACATTTGGAATTTAGTAGCTATTGCTTCTTCTGAAATTTGTGAATAGTTTTCTCCATTCAAATCCATCTTACACAAATATCCATATTCATCTGTAAAATAAATCGTTTCATCTGATATGTCAAAATCTGACACTTCTCTCGTTATAAGAGAAGCTTCATTTTCTCCATTTATATCAATTCTAGAAATAGAGTTTGGTTCAACAGTTAAATAATATAAATAGTCATTTACTAAATACATTTTTGTTGAAGAACTTGAAACACTTTTTATAGTAGTTGTCTGATCTCCATTATGTGTTATTTTCTTTATATCTATTCCTCCAGTTGAATTTGGAGTTGTATAATAAACATATCCATCTTTATATGCTAAACTATATGCTGTTTCATCTGATATTTGAAATTCTTCATTATCTAATATTTTAAAAATACCTACACCATATTTATAGTAAAATATATATTCATCTCCGTCTACATGTCATTCCTAAATTTGAAAGGTTATTTTCTCTTGTAACTCCTTTAGAAGATATACTTACAATTAAAACTATAATTGATATTAAAAGAAAAACAACCAAAACACAAATTATAATCATATTAATTTTAAATTTATTTTTTAATTTTTCTTCATTTGTTTCACCCATTTACATCACCTCTTTATTATTCTGACAAATTAAATTCAGAGTCTATATTAAATGTGTAACCATCAACTGTAACTATAGCTATATTATCACTTATTTCAACCTCAACTGTATGGCCATCAACTTGAAGTTCTTCCAAATTTTGTAAAGTATATTCTTCTCCATTATTTATACTTTCTGTCATTTCATTCTGAATTGCTGTAATCAAATCTTGTTTTGCTGTTTCTTTTAAAGCTATATCATCTTCTTCAGTAGAACCACCTTGAGCTACAATTGTTGTATTTGTATTAGTATCTATAAAAGATAATTCAGACATTTTTTCATTTAATACAAATTGTATTCTTTCAGAAATTGAATTTAATAATTCAGTTTGTTGTTCTTCTGTTAAATCATCTAACAACACACTATTTTCAGAAGTTAAATCTTCAACTTCAACATCTGTAAATTGAATATTACTTGAAGATTCTATAGTAAAACTTGCATCTGTTGCCTGAGAATCAATATTCATATTAAATGTATATTCAGAACCTGATTTTATAACTTCTGTTGCAAAAGTGACAGTTTGATTAACTGATTCATTTTCTATAATTGAGATTTCAAAATCAAGATTTTGTGTTAAATCTGATTTTTTATTTGTAATTTTGTAAGATACACCTTCTCCTGTTTCATTTTCTACTGATGTAATTTTAATACTGCTTTCACTATCTCCATATACATATTCAATTTCCATTGTAATTCCTGAATATTCAATACTTAATTTTACTGTTTGACCATTATTATCATAAACTTTTATTATAACATTTGAATTTGCATCTACTTCAGCATTTTCTATTTGTTCTATCATGTTATCTACTAATTCAATAAGCTCAGTTTCTGAATATCCAGCTAAAGATAAAACTGAAGAAAATACATTTACTGTATCTGCATCTGTTTCAAAAGCTTCTAAAATTTGCTTGCATATATCTAAAAATTGTTCTTCTGACATTGTTAAAGTATATTCTGTACAATCTACTGTTCCTGATTCCATATTTAATGTTACTTCATTTGCAGTAAATTGAGAATCATCTAAATTATTATTTAAAATATCTGTATAAATTTGAATTGATTCATCTGAAATTGTTAGACTTTCTGTGTTTGAACTTTCTATATTTGAAATCTCTGATTCAGTATCGTCTGAATATGAAATATCATCTTCTGTTATTGAATAATTATAAGTATCATCATATTGTTCAGTTGTATCTGTTATAGCTATTGATGCTAAACCGGATTGTATAAGATATGAATATGTTGCTCCAACAAAACTATCTACTATTTCATCTGATTTTAAAGCAAAAGCTTCACCTGTTGCTAAAAGTTCTAAATTAAATAATTCATTATCTGAATAGTTTAAAGTCATATCAGAATATGATCTTGAATTTTCTATATCGTTACTAGAATTTATAACTAATTCTACATTATTTATAGAAGCATCTTCAGTTGAATAAGATAAATTTACGTTCGTTTCTATACTACTACTTTCAGAAACTACACTTGTCAAAAATTCTTCATATAAATCTAAACTACTTACCTGTTCTATATTATTTTTAGTTAAAGCTTCAAAAAATGCTTGCTTTGCATTTACCTCAGAAGCTCTATTAGATAAAAACAATACAACTACTATTGCTGCAATAATTATTATCAATAATAATATAATTAAAACTATTATCACTTTTTTAGAACCTTTATTTTTAGGTTGTTTTGAATTTTTTCCACCATCATTATTAATTGGCCCTTCATTCATAACATCTTCAATTAAACTATTTGCCACTTTTATATCCTCCTTAAAAGTACTTTATTTTTTTCATATTATATATTTAATTTTATTAAATAACAATACTTTATATTAAAAAAATAAGATTTATTCTAAAATAATATCTTCAGAAATTATAGAACCATATTTTATTCTTGCACCATTTCCAATATGTATATTATCCTCAATTTTAACATTCTCGTCTATATACACATTTGACTCTATAATACAATTTGATCCAATAGAACAATTAGATTTTATAGTAACATTTGGAGAAATTACTGTATCCATACCAATAGTAACATCATCATATATATATGCTGTTTCTGAATCTTCTATAGTAACACCATTTTTCATATGGCTATTATTAATTCTTTTTCTTAATACTCTAGTTAAAAGTTCCAATTGAACTCTATCATTAACTCCTAAAATCTCAGTATCATCTTCAACTATAACAGCCCCTGTTTTTAAACCTTTTTCATTCATTATTTTTATAACATCAGTCAAATAATATTCTCCTTGCGCATTATTAGGTTTTAATTGTTTTATTGCTAAAAGCAATTCTTCTATATCAAAACAATATATTCCAGAATTAATTTCTTTTATTTCTTTTTGTAATGGATCAGTATCTTTTTCTTCTACTATTTCCTTTATACTTCCACCTTCATCACGTACAATTCTTCCATATCCTGTTGGATTATCATAAATCGCAGTTAAAACTGTAGCATATTCTTTTTGAGAATTACTTTTTGTAATTAAATTTTTAAGTGTTGAAGGTCTAATAATTGGTACATCTCCATATAAAATTACGACTTTTCCTTTTTTTCCTTTCAAATATTCTTCTGCTTGCATAACTGCATGACCAGTTCCTAAAAGTTCATCTTGATATGCATATTTTACTCTATCTCCAAGAACATTAATAATTTGCTCTTTTAAAAAACCAACTACAGCTATTATCTCACTTGAACCAATATTTTCAGCTAAATCAACTACTCTTTTTACTAATTCTCTATCATAAATTTTTTGAACTAATTTTGATTTATTTGATTTCATTCTAGTACCTTTTCCAGCTGCCATTATCAAAGTTATAATATCTGAATTTTCCTCCATAATTTCATATCCTTTCTTAAAATTACGAATTTATTTTATATTATTTATATCAAATTATCAAGTATTTTTACTTAACTTTTCCTTGTTAATATAATATTCAAATGGTATAATAAGAGTACCATTGGTTAGCACTAATTTATTCCCACATATGTCTTATAATATTTTTTAAAAGACCAATTTGTGGTAATTAATGATAGCACGCATTTGGAGGTGGCTTTTATGAAAAAATATCTATCATTAATTTACAAAGCTACAGTTATTGTAGCAACAGTGTATGGGCTCTTTTTAAACTTTGATAAATCAGGGTTTTCTCGGATGGTTGTTTATTTTACAATCCTAAGTAATATTGCTATATTAATATTTTTTATATTTCAGTTGTTTTTTGAAAGCTTAGGCTATAGAAAAACAAGAAAATATTATATTGTAAAATTAATTTTGCTTGTTAACATATCTATTACAATGTTTGCGTTTGAATTTCTTGTAAGACCATATGTTAATTTTCAAACCGGTTATACCGGAATGAACATTCGAGATACATTTGTACATATCATTATCCCAGTTTTAGCAATACTAGATTACTTGATTTTTGATAAGAAAGGTAAATTTAGTTTTGAATATATAAAATTCACTGCTATATCGCCTCTTTTATATTTAGTATTTGTTATAATTTATGGAAATTTAGGAGGAAGATTTACCGCCTTCGGGCAGGTTTCAAAATACCCTTATATTTTCATGGATTTTGAGTCACTTGGGTGGTATGCGATTATAGCCTGCATGCTCACCATGCTAGTTTTTTTAGGTATGGGATGGCTTGTAGTCTATATTGATAGAAAGTTAAAAAAGAGAACCAAAAAAAGGGAGCTATGAATGAACTGTTCCCAAAAAAGTGGACAGTGAATTAAAAAGAGAGCCTCTCGGAAAGTGTTGCAGTTATTACTGTAGC
>CALXVK010000086.1 GCA_944391975.1 uncultured Clostridia bacterium | reverse complement strand
CATATTTTATATGCTCTTTTAATTTTCCTTATTCTATAATAAATTTGCTTATTTTTCAATAGATTTTACTACAAAATAACTTAAAATTCACAAAACCAAACTTAATTTGCTAAACTACTTTCTCCTGTTGCATAATCTATTGTTATTCCTGGCTGACAATTATATACATACACATTAAACATAACTCCATCTCCTCTATCTTCAACTGATTCTGCTTCCATCTGAACTCCACTTGCAACTAAATTATTTTCTTCAAAAATTGGAGTGACTCTATATAAAACATGATTATCTGTTTCTTCTACATAATCTGCAACTTCGTTTTCAAATGGTAACATTCCTTCAACATTCATATATCTTGTTCCAGTAATTAAATTTTTTTCATTTGCATTTTCACCAGACAATTGAAATCCAATTAAATGACATCTATTATATAAATATTTTCCATCTACATTATCATATCTAACGCTCTGCCACCCGCTTGGTTTAACTGATCCAATGTCTCCTCTTTCTTCTGTTGGCATTGTTTCTTTAGAAATATTTGCAAATGCCACTCCACATCTTCCTAAATTATCTAATTCACTATAGCTTTCAAAACTTTCTGTAGTATAATAGCTTTCAGCAAATTCTGGAATATTTTCATTTATAACAACATAAGGTATAGAGCCATCAAATTCTGGAATACTGTCTAAATCAAATGATAATACTTGATTAGCATCAGTTGTAACATCTGGTGTTGGAGCTGATATTCCAATTTCATTTACAATTGAATTTTCAATATTTCCAACAAAATTAGAAACATTTTCATTAAAATAAAGTGCACAAACAACACATGCTACAATAATTACAATTCCTAAAAACTTTTCAAAAGTTCTGTTTTCATTAATTTTATGTTTATTATTTTTTCTTCTACCCACTTTTTCCTCACTTTTTATAAACTTTCTTTAAATTTTATAATATTACCTAAAGTAAAGTCAATGAATTTTATAATAAACATAAAAAAATTCCACTATAAAGTGGAACCTTTTCGTTAGTCTGTTGTATATGGAATAATAGCAATATGTCTTGCTCTTTTAACTGCTAATGTAATAAATCTTTGATGTTTTGCACAAGCACCTGTTGCTCTTCTTGGTAATATTTTACCTTTTTCATTTATGAATTTCTTTAATTGATCTGCATTTTTATAATCTAAAACAAAGTTTTTATCACTACATAATACACAAACTTTTTTCTTCATTTTTTTGAATTTTGGATTATAATCATCATCTTGACTATTATTTCTTCTCTTTGTTTGTTTTTTATCAGCCATTTAAAATACCTCCCATCTTAAAATCTTTTAAAATGGTAAATCATCATCTGAAGAGTTTACTTGGAATTCTGTACTTTCAGAAATATTAGTTCCAAAAGTATTTTCAAAACTATTAGATGAATCTCCACCATTACCTTCTCTTTTACTATCTGCAAAATATGCTTCTTCAGCTATTACTTCAGTTATGTAATGTCTAGTTCCTTGATCATCATCCCAAGATCTATTTTGCAATCTACCAACAATAGAAACTTGTTGACCCTTTTTGAAATATTTACTACAAAATTCTCCTAATTTACTCCAAGCAACGATATTAAAGAAATCAGCTTGTCTTTCTTGACCTTGAGCTACAAATCTTCTGTTTACTGCTAAAGTAAAACTTGCAACTAATGTATTGTTGTTTTGAGTATATCTAACTTCTGGATCTTTTGTTAGTCTTCCTAATAATATTACTTTATTCATATTTCACCTCTTTAATTAGAACTATTCTTCATCTTTTCTAATTACTATAAATTTAATAACTTCATCAGTTATTCTGTAAACTCTTTCAAGTTCTTTGATTAATGCTGGGTTTGCTTCGAAATCTATAGCTACATAATAAGCTTCTTTATTTTTCTTTATTTCA
This sequence comes from uncultured Clostridia bacterium, assembly GCA_944391975.1. Lineage (GTDB taxonomy): Bacteria > Bacillota > Clostridia > TANB77 > CAG-508 > Scatovivens. The sequence goes on along the minus strand of CALXVK010000086.1, from coordinate 3,540 downwards.
TAAGCAAGTTTTCTTTTTCCCATTTCATTAACTTCTTCTACTTTTCCATCACTATTAATCAAATCAGAAAATTTTTGAATTAATTCTTTAATTCCTGCTTCCTCTACTTTTTGATCAATAATGAATACTGTTTCATATTTATTCATTATTCTTTCACCTCCTTTTGGATATAAAACCCATACTATCCCTATATGAGTAAGGATTTAAAGTTTTTATTAATCTTAACTTTAAATATCACGGATATTATTTTAGCACACTTTTCCAGTAATAGCAAGCATTTTTTAATGAAATTTTGGGACATTCTTAAAATTTCATTAAAAAAACTCAAGCTTTTGGGGACACTTTCAAAAAGCTTGAAAAAAGTCATAGTCATTAATTTTTGTAGTGTAAAAAATTTTCCATAAATTTCATTTTTTGGACTTATTTAATAAGAAATTTAATTTAAATCCCATCAATGGAGGAAGGCAAGCCTTCCTCCATTGATGGATTGCTTGCCTTAAAAGCTTACTGAAAGCCACGGTTTCACATCGCTTAAAAGTGAAGCATATAAAAAGTAATCAAACTGACAAAGTAGCATTCCTTTAATACAAAATCTTACAGCCAACTCTGTTTTTTTATACATGCATCCTTCTAATTTCAGATGAGATTCTCCGCGTTCTTTTGCCTTCATAACCCTCGATTTTACTTCATCGAAGGAAAGCCAATGAACATTTTCTGTTTTTAACTCTCCTGCTTTTAAATGTGCTGGAAAGAGTTCTTCTAATCTCCGATTTTCAGTTTTTTTGTTCATATTTTTTCCTCCATAATCATAACATCAGTTACACTTTTATTTTAACACTTTTCATATTACAATTCAAATTTGCACAATACAATGAAATTTAGGGACAGCTTATACTAGGATTTATATATTATTTATGTAATGTAATGACGAATGTGATGTGAGTGGGTTTTATGAATTCTTATTAAAACAGATGAGGGGCATTTGTTTCATCAAATGAGAGACCGTGTCTGTTTTAATTAGAATTCATTTAAACACGAGGAAGCCGAGGAATGAAATGAAATAAATAATATATAAATCCTAATACATAATGAAATTTAAAGAGTGTCCAAAAATTTCAGAAAAGCTTGAAGTATTTTTTAACATTTTATATTCTTAGACTTATTTAATATTTTTAAATATAATTCAAAATTTCTCTCTTCTTTAAAAAATAAAATCCATAAATATATTATTCCACAAAATATCCACATATTTCTTAAATAAAAAATTGCAAAACAATATATTAAACTTATAAAAACTAATATTATTTTTCCAATAAGTAAAGAGATTTTTCCTGATACATAAAAATCAAATTTATTTTCTAAAATACAATTTAATATATTTCCTCCATCTAAAGGCAAAATTGGTAATAAATTTACAATACCTATAAATAAATTAGCATAAAACATATAAAAACTTATTTCATAACAATTTTCTATATTATAAAACAATATAGCTAACATAAAATTAAATACTGGACCTGATAAAAATACCAGTATTTTATGTAAAGGCTTTGTTAAAGAATTTGTTTTAAATTCTTTTGTAGAGTATCCTAAGATTCCAAGTCTTGGCTTTCCAATTTTTATATTAAATATTTTAGATACAATTAGATGACCTATTTCATGAATTGTGATTGAAATGAAAAAAATTATATAAATCATATTATCCCCTAAATTTCAATAATAAGTTCTGGATCAACATATCTTTCCTCATATATAATTTCAAAATGTAAATGTGGACCAGTTGAGTTTCCAGTACTTCCGCACTTCACCTATAGCTTCTCCTTGAGAAACTTCTTGTCCCTCAGTTACATATATTTTTGAACAATGTGCATAAAGTGTTGTAAGGCTATTATTTGTTATTCTTAAATGTTCCCCATAATCTCCTTCACTTGACACTTGAGTTATAGTTCCAGAATGAGCTGCTACTATAACAGTTCCTGTTACAGCACCTATATCTAAACCTTTGTGATTAGGTGTAACTATTGGATTACTTGATTCTCTTTCACCAAAACCTGATGTTTTCGTTCCATGAACAGGTAAAATCACAGAATAATTCTCTATAATTGATTTTGCATCTAACTCCATCTGAGAAAGTTCTACATTTGATTCATTTTCTACAAGTGCTCCTTGTGTTTCTGTGGTTTCTACTTCTTCTTGAGTATTATTTTCTGTATCAGTAGATGTTTCTTGAGATTCATCCGTTTTTTCCTCTGTATTATTTTCTTCAGAGGTACTAGTAAATTCCTCTATCTTTTCTTTTACATTTATATTATAAGAATTTACTTGTGTTATAAATTCTTCAGAAAAAATATAATCCTTGTTTTGAAAAGCAACAACACCTATTGCTATATTAATTAATAATAAAATTTGAAATAAATTTTTATATATTGTTTTATTCTTTTTCTCATAACCTTTACTATCATCTGGATTTTTTCTTCTAGAATATATTTCCTCTGCTCTTTTTATTCTTTCCATTTCAGATATTGCTCTTTCCATTTGTTTTACCTCCTATATACTAAAATATATTCTGGAATTCAAAAAAAAGAACATGTTTTATACATGCTCTATCATAAATTAATTTTTATAAAAACACTTATTATTAAAATTATAAAAAACATAATATTTGTAATTCTCAAAATCCTAACTTTATTCTCTAATTTTAAAATTTTACCTTTAGAATTTTTTTCATTAAGCTTATTTATATATTCACTTATAACATTTTCAGCCTCTTTTACAATTAAATCTTTTGTGCTGTTATCAGTTTTTTCCATTGTTTTTTTAGCTCTTTGAAGATTTTTTATTTTAATATTTGGTTTTAAAATCACAATTGCTTCATCAACAACATTTGAAGCCATTCCTCTCAAAATTATACTATTTTTTAACCTACTATTTTGCATAGCCCCTCCAAAATTATTTCTTATAGATAATTTTTCCAAAATTGTAATAGTTATGCAATTTTTTAATATATTTTTATAAGAGGTGATTTGAAATTAATAATAAAGGTTTAGATTTTAAACATAAAGAAGTAATAAATATAACTGATGCAAGAAGACTACGGATATGTTCAAGATGTTACAGCTGATTTAGCTACTGGAACTATAACATCTATAATAGTTCCAGGTAGTTCTAATAAATTCTTCGGTATATTTTCTAGTTCAAATGATATAACAATTCCATGGGATAAAATCACATGTATCGGTGAAGATATTATTTTAGTTAAAATATAAAAGACTCTCAAGATACACAGCTTTCGCATGTGTTCAAGAGAGCCTCGAATTTTTACTCCTCAGAAAGATCCAAGAAGCCGGGCTGATAGTAAATATAAAGTTACTTTCTTCCCCCAGAGGAAGATGAAGATTTGGACTCTCTTTTTTTGTTCATATACAAGAGAGTCACGAAAATGCCAACAGCAAATGCGAGAAGCATACGCCCAAATTCTCTGGCTATCTGCAGCTGCTCAGAATATATAGTTCTCCAGTTATTAAAACCATCAGCTGCAAT
>CALXVK010000085.1 GCA_944391975.1 uncultured Clostridia bacterium | reverse complement strand
TCTGCACCATTTATAACAAATGTTCCGCTATCTGTCATAACAGGGAAATCACCTAAATAAATTTCTTGTTCTTTAATCTCTCCTGTTTCACGATTAATAAGTCTAACCTTTACATGTAATCTTGTTGCATAAGTTGCATCTCTTTCTTTTGATTCTTCCAAACTATATTTGGTTTTGTCTTCCATGTAGTAATCAAAGAATTCTAATACTAGGTTTCCAGTATAATCAATAATAGGTGAAATATCTTCTAATACTTCTCCTAGTCCTTCTTTTACGAACCAGTTATAAGAATCTTTTTGGACTTGTATAAGATTAGGGATATCTATACTATCACCAATCTTAGCGAAAGTCTTACGCACGCATTTCTCGTGCACAACATCTTTTACGTTTACCTTTTTCAAAATAAAACACCCTTTACCCTTTATTTAGATTTAGCAGGATTAGTTTCTTTATATAAAGTCCCTCTTGCGATAGATAGTTATTATACTATTTTAAAGTCCCTGCCACAAAACCTTAAAATAATATAGTTCCTATTCTAACCAATTCCTCTTTATATAAAATTTAAGAATTAAAAAATTTAGAAATTAAATTTTACGAAAAAATTCATAAAATACGTTTTATCCCTTAAAAAGAAATAAGGGAAATTTTTACTACATAATTATAGTACAAATTTCCCTAGTAAGTCAAGCCTTTTTCTAATTTTTTATTACATTTTTATTACAATTTTTAATGTTTACCTCCTGAACTAAACCCTCTTCTAAATTTTCTATATGAATTTAAATCATTCAGCTTATCTTTAGTATCCCTAATACGTCCAAATGTATTTGGCTTATCATCTATTATCTCAGATTCTTCAGATGCAACTGAATACTCTGGAATATTGCTATCATCTTTTAACATTTCCGAAATTTTGCTTCCTACTTTATCTTCTTTTTCCTCACTATTAATATCGTTTGTTAAATCCTTATAATTTAAAGAAGATGTTAAAGGTTTACCTTGTGTTTCAGCATAAATTGAACTAATCAAATTATTTTCATCTTCATATTCATCTTTTTCTTTTGGTTCATATTTTTCTAAACGTTTAGATTTACTATATGCATTTGCTGCAAAGAAGATTGCAAATAAAATCGCTACTCCCAAACATCCTAAAAGTATATAAATTTTTGTAGACATATTTTCTAAAGATATTCCTCCACCAGAAGAATTATTTGAAGTTGTTGTTCCTGCAACAGCCACTGTTTCTTCTACAGATTCATCTATTACAAAATTTATTGTATATGTTGAATATTCTCTTTCATCATCTTTTACTCTTAATATAATTACTGCTGAACCATCTTCATTAAGTGTAGTTTCAATTTCAACATATGCTTCATCAGTATTTGTTATAGCAGTTATCGAATTTTTTATATCTTCCAATTCAGCTTCGCTTAATCCTTCTGGAATCTTAACTGTATATTCATAAGTTTCAGTTTGAAATTCCTCTTCAAAATTATAACCTGTTATTCTTAAACCTGTTAATCCAATTCCTTCTGAAGTATTTTCTGTTTCTTCATCTTCACTTTCATCTTCTATCGTATTTGGTATTATTTCAGAATCTTGTGTTTGCCTAATAATTGATAATGTATAATCTTTTGAACCAGCAGAGTTTGAAACTGTTACTGTATATCTATTAGTTCCTTCTTTTAAAGTAACTGTTCCTGTTCCTGTTATTGAACCATTATTTGAATTTGCATAAATCGTAACTGATGTGCAATCATTTGGAACTGTTACAGAATAACTAGTTGTTCCACTTTTAAATCCTGAAAAATCATATGGTCTTATTCCTAGGTTTGATAAAGTTGGAGCTGAAACTGTAGTTCCACCTGAATTTCCTGAATCTGAAGAACCAGAGTCTCCTGATCCAGAATTTCCCGAATTACCTGAATCACCTGAAGATGCGACAATTGAAACCGATGCAGATGCACTTGGATTTTCATCTTGCTCTGTTGTGTAATCTGCTACTGTTCCTGAAGCAGTTATATTTACTGTACCTGAACTACCAGCAGTACAAGTAAATGAATATGAACTATTATCCAAGAAATCTGTCATTCCTCCTGAGCCATTACTTACTGTTGTAGTTACACTACCTGCTCCATTACTTACTGAAACTGTTACTGTAAAACTTTCTCCTGGTGATACTGAACTTTTTGAAGTACTTATATTTATACTCGCTGCATCTGATTTAGTACCTAAGAAACTAAATAACAATATTACAAAAAATAATAAAAATTTAATTTTTTTAAAAGTATTTGTTTTCATATGTGCTTTATATGATTTTTTTAAATCATATTCTCCTTTTTAATTTATTTAGATTTTTATGGATACCTATAAAACCATTTTATAAATTTATATTTGAGACTCCCATTATATTATTTTTAACTTTTACATAATCGGCTGGTGATACACTTCCGTCTCTATTTACATCAGCTGCTTTTGTTTGAGACTCGTCTAAATTATTTGATCCCATTATTTTATTTTTTATTTTTACATAATCAGAAGGCGTTATTTGTCCATCTCCGCTAGTATCACCAAGCTTAACAACTGTATAAGTTTTTCCTCCTGTTGTTATTGTTGCTCCTGTTCCAATCAAATCAGATGTTCCTGAAATATCAGTACCATCTGCTCTTTTTATTACTGCATCCGGATATTGTGTTTTAATATTTGCTGCTGTTACTGTTGGAGTAGAAATAATATTGCTTCCACTAATTTCCGTTTCTGCTGTACTGCCCATATCAACTTGACCTGTATAATCTGGAACCTCGGTTCCTACTTTTGTCAAATATTCAGTAGAAACATATCCTGTTTTCTTTTCATAACTCCATGTTCTACTACTAGAATTATAACTTGTTGCTGTACAATATGTTATTTTACTCCAAGATGAACCATATTCAGTTACAGCCACAATTGCATTTTTATATATTTTTCCTAGTGAACTTCCTGAACCTGCAGAAGGTCTAACATTTAATGAGCCGTTTTTCTGTGTACTTATATAATATAATTCACCATCACCTGATGTAAGTGTAGTTGGTGCTGAAACTGCTTCTGTAGGCATATTATCATAAACTGGTATTATAAACGTTAAATTTTCATCTAAGATTCCGCTATCTACATACATATCATATAATGAGCCAGCTTGACTTGATGGATCTCTTAAATTTGTCATATATTGATGTGAATAAAAATTGCTTAAACTATATGTCTTTGACCCCATAGACTCTGTCAAAATCTCATTTCCTACAACATCAAATTTATAAAAATACTTAGTAGTTTGACCTGCTGATATATAATTATTTGCTAAAACTGTTTTTGCTCCTTCAATCAAAGCTGTTCTTGCACTATTCCATCCCATTTCTTTAGCTTTTGCCATTGCCCTTGCCGTTGCTCCTGAACCATCTGTTGCACCATAATTATAAAAATTATAATATCCTTCGTATCCTGGATATGAACCTGTTATCGCAGCAGGCGTACTAGAACCACTTCCTAATTCTTGAAAAATTGTTGCAACTATATGTAAAGGATTAATTCCTGCTTCTGAAGCAGCAGTCATGATATCATCTAAATATTGTGCTAAATATGTACCTTGAACTGCTTTACTTACTGCATCTCTTGAAACATTTGAACCACTAGATAAATCTAAAAATTGAAATACCATTGCTTCATCTAGAAAGTTTCTAGGATCTAAATAATAATTTACTGCTTTTGCAGAAGCACAATAATAATTTGAATCTCCAGTTTGTCCACATATACATAAAGCCAGTGGATCCATTATAGTTGAATTACTAAAATAAATCGTATTTTTAAGGCATTTATTTTCTGCAGATGATGATGTAAGTTCACTCCAATCTATTCCCGTATAATATGCTTTAAACTCCCAATTTGGATGCAAATATTTTAAATATGCTAATTTTTTCTGATAACTTTCTGGAAAAGAACTAATTCCTGACGTAATATATTGTGTATAAGAACTACTAAGTGCGTTTACCTCCGAATTAATAAAGAAAATCTGTAAGATACTAAATATAATTGTTTCTATTAAAATAAAACATAAAAGTTTTACTCCTATTTTTTTCATCTGTACCTCCTTGCCATAATATGACATTTTTCCCATTTATAGTATATATTAACCTATTCCTTAAGTCAACCTGATTTCTGTATCATTTTTGTTACATTTTGCTTAAAATAACCTTAAAAAGTAGATTTCTATGTTTTATTTAATATCTATCTTGTCAAGCTTTTTCCGTAGTTTGGTATTAATTTGAATTTTTTAGGTAACTTTAAGCTCCGTAGTTTGGTATTAATTTGAATTTTTATGGTTCAAGAACTTCAAAAAAATTATGATGTTGGTAGAGTTATTGTTGTAGCTAATAAAGGTTTAAATACTGGTAATAATATTGCATATAATAAAGCAATTGGAAATGGCTATGTTATGAGTCTTAGCATCAGAGGTGCAAATAGCGAAATGAAAGAATATGTTTTAAAAGAAGATGGTTATACATATAATAAAGATAAAACATATAAAAGGAAATCTCGATTTTATCCTAGAGAAATTACAATTACAAAGAAAGATAAGAATGGTAAAGTAATAAAAACAAAAACGACTGTAGATGAAAAACAAGTAATTTTTTGGAGTGCTGATTATGCAAAAAGAGCTAAAATGGAGCGTCAACCTGCTATTGAAAAAGCAAAAGATTTAATTGGTAATGTTCAAAAATACAATCAAAAAAATTGTGTTGGAGCTAGTAAATATGTAAAACACTTAGTTTTTGATAAAAAGACAGGAGAAATAATTGAAGCGAAATCTCAACTTTCTTTAGATTTAGATAAAATCGCAGAAGAAGAAAAATATGATGGGTATTATGCAATAGTTACTAGTGAGATGGATAAAACAGATGATGAAATTATAGACATTTATAGAGGTTTATGGAGAATTGAAGAAACATTTAAAGTAACAAAGAGTGAACTTGAGTCAAGACCAGTATATGTTTCAAGACAAGAACACATTGAAGCACACTTTTTAACTTGTTTTATTGCTTTAGTTCTAAGTAGAGTTCTTCAACATAAATTAGATAAAAAATATTCTGTTGGAAAAATTCTCGAAAGTCTTCAACAATGTTGTTGCTTCAACATTCAAGAAAATATTTATCAATTCATATATTATGATGCTATATTAAAAGATATTGGCTCAGTTACGAATATTGATTTTTCAGTAAAAAATAGGAATTTACAAAATATCAAAAATATTTTAGGAAGTACTAAAAAAAAATAAAATAGACAACAATTTTCGAATACAATTTATGCACTTAAATCTTAGTTATATAAACTAGTTTAAGTGCATATTTCCATTTTTTTACTACCAAAGTCAGGTTATCACATTTATAATAAAAATTCTATATATCATAGAAAATTTATCGATGATTTTGGGGACGGAGAGAAAAATCATCACATGAAAAAGAGACGCCCTGTTTGGACAAAATGTCCTAAACAGAAACGTCCCCAAA
>CALXVK010000084.1 GCA_944391975.1 uncultured Clostridia bacterium | reverse complement strand
AAAAAATAATGAGGAGGATTTTTTATGAGAAAATCAATCAAAAACTTGAGCATAACTGTGCTCATTCTTCTGGCAACATTCGTGTTTTCAACTGTTGCTTATGCTGCAGAAATTCCAGCTGCAACAGATGAATTCTATGTTAATGACTTTGCAGACGTCTTTACAGCCGAAGAAGAGGAACGGCTTTTAGATAATGCAGTAACATTGGCAGAAGAATCTGATGGTATTCAGGTAGTTGTAACAACAGTCGAATCTCTTGATGGCGATTCTGTGGAGAATTATGCTGTAGAGATGTATAATCAGTATGAAATAGGCAAAGATGATATGGGCCTTTTGATTCTGCTTTCTACTGGAGATAGACAAATTCGGGTAGAAGTTGGAAGAGCAATGGAGGCTTATATTAATGATTCCAAAGCTGGAAGGTTTATGGATGAATATGCTATTCCATATCTTAGTGAAAACAAGTTTAATGAAGGTTTGATAAATCTTCAGGAAGCTCTGATAGACGAGATTGTTGCAACTGTAGAAGCTGAATCTGAATCTGCTCAAACTACTCAGGATTCTGAATTTGCAAGCTCTGCAATAGATGACATTTTTGGGGGAATATTGATTGCTATTGTATTGATAGTAATTGTTCTTGCTGTTATTACTTTGGTTAAGAAAATAATTGCTAAAAGTAAGAAAAAGCAGCAGGAAATTGACTCTTTACGTCACCAACTTGAAAATACAAAATCCGATTTTAAGCAGGAAACAAATAATCTTAAAGGAGTAATCAATAGCCTGTTAGCAGAGAAAGGTACTTTGAAGACTGCATATGATACACTCAAAAATAAATATGCAACTTTAAATGATCGGTATGAAAGGGTAAAAATTTTGTATCCGGAAGCTGATCAAAAAGTTAGTGACATGATTAAAGAAGAGATTCGTCAAAAAAATATGGCACTGGCTAAAAAGGTTGATGAGATTATTGGAAGAGTGATAAATTTACAGGCAAGCAAAGACATTGTTCAGGATGTCAAGATAGCTTTAGACAGTTATTCGAGACTAACGAAAGAACAAAGAGCTTTTGTTGAGTCTGATATTAGCAGGTTAAAGAAACTTTATGATGAATCTGTTGAGCTTAAAAAGGAGTATGACAGAATTCAGGAAGAGAAAAGAAGAAAGAAAGCTGCTGCTGATGCACTCTCTTCGATTAATAGCGTTATTGCAGGTATAACTATCGGAAAGTCTATGCATCTTAGAAAATTAAAAGATGCAATGGCTATTTATAATAACTTGGATGCTGGTTCAAAAGAATTTTTTGACAAATCAGCATTAGACAGATTAAATAAGTTATACGGAGATGCTAAAAGAGATAAAGAAGAGGAAGAAGAACGCAGAAGAAGAAGAAAGGAAGAAGAAAGACGTAGACGAATGAGCTCAAGTAGTAATTCCAGCTTTGGAGGCGGTTCACACTTTGGTGGATTTGGCGGAAGCTCCGGAGGAGGAGGCGCTTCAAGAGGTTTTTAATGTGATTTTCTAAGAAAGGATGATGAAAATGAGAAAAAAACGGATAAGGATAAGCTTTTTTATATTGCTTATCATAACGTTATCTACTCTCATGAGTATGTTAACAGCGTGTAGTAGTTCTGAAATACCAATTCCAGAGGTCGAGGAAAACGTTTATATCTATGACGAAGATAATGTTATAGATGATGATGTTGAAGAGACCTTAAATGGAATATTAGTGGACTTAGAGGAAAAAACAGAAGCTGAGTTTGCAGTTGTTTCTGTTGAAAGCTTATTAGACAGAACCATAGAAGAGTATGCCAATAATTTGTTTAATACCTTGGGTATTGGCAAAAAAGGTGAAGACAATGGAATATTGCTTTTATTTTCTCGGTCTGATGAAAGGGTAAGACTTGAAATTGGACGAGGAATGGAAGGCTTTCTAAATGACTCGAAATGTGGCCGTATCTTGGATGATTATTTTGTACCATATAGAGAAGAGGATAAATATACTGAAGCAACAGAAATGACAGTTAAAGCTGTTGTGTCTGTTATTGCTGAAGAGTATGATGTTCAGATTCAAGGTGTGGATGAAGAAATAAATGTCGAAGAAGGTTCTGATGGAGATATACCATTATGGCTTGCAGTAGTAATAATTGTAGCTATATTAGGATTTGCACTTCTTTTAGCAATTCTTGATGATGGTACAGGAGGCTCATCAGGAGGCTATTATGGAGGCTCGTCAGGTGGAGGCTTTTCTAGTGGTGGTAGCTTTGGCGGAGGCTTCTCTGGAGGAGGTGGTGCTTCGCGATAGTAATTTAAATTCGAAACTTGTATACTGATTTTAAACAGGAGGAAATAATAATGAAAAATGGAGCAAAAGTAGTTGCAGGTGTTCTGATTGGTATCGGAGCTATTATGTTGGTGTTTGTTTTCTGGTTCTTTGGAACTAGGAACAACTTGGTATCTTTGAAAGAAGATGTCGAGATGCAGCAGTCTCAGGTTGAGACAACTCTTCAGAGACGGAGTGACCTTATCCCAAATTTGGTAGAAACTGTAAAGGGATATACAGATCACGAAGAAGCAGTATTCACTGAAATTGCTGATGCAAGGTCGAAACTTGCAGGAAGTATTAGAAGTGGAGATATGGAAGCAATTGCTGAAGCAAATTCTGAGTTGGATTCTGCTCTTGGCAGGTTACTTGCAATTTCAGAGGATTATCCTGATTTGGAAGCAAGTGATCAGTTTATTGCTTTGCAGGACGAACTCGCTGGAACTGAAAATCGAATTACTGTCGCAAGGCAGTATTATAACGAAACAGTACGGGATTATAATACAACTGTTCAGAGATTTCCTACGAGTATCGTTGCTAGCATGAGTGGGTATTATCCGGTTGAATATTTTGAAGCAGATGAGGATGCAAGTGAAGTTCCTGAGGTAAGCTTTGATTAACACATAACATAAATTATCCTTTTAAAAAAGACACAGGCGGTTCGCAAGAGCCGCTTGTGCCTTTTTTTACTCACAATAAAGAATAACAGTTCCTCCAGATTCTAAACTTACACCAGCTTCTGGAATTTGTTTTGTAACAGTAGATTCACTATTTGTGGATTCTTCATTTTCAATTTGAATTTCAAAACCTTCTAAGATTTCTTTTGCATCTTTTAAATTTATTCCTACAACATTTGGTGTTGATATAGATGGAATTTCAGATTCGTTAGCTTTTTTAATTTCTAGATATGGTAATACTTCTCCTAAAATTTGACCTGCAATAGGTGCGGCAACACCGCCTCCTTGGTGTCCACCTTCTCCAGTTGGATTATATAAAGTTATTAAAATTACTAGTTCAGGATCTTCTATAGGAGCTACACCAACAAAAGAAGTTACATATTTTCCAGTGTTTACACCATCCTCAGAAGTTCCAGTTTTTCCTCCGATTGAGTATCCGTTCTACTCTAGCATTTTTGCCAGTTCCTTCTGATACAACAGATTCCATCATACTTAATATTTTTTGAGATGTTTCTTCTGATATAACTTGCTCTCCATATATTGGGTCTATTTCAGTTCTTCTACCGGTTTCAGAGTCAATGGTTGCAGTTACTAGTCTTGGTTTAACATATTTACCATTATTTGCAATTGTTGCAACCATTGTTGCCATTTGAATAGGAGTAACTTCAAATCTTTGGCCAAATGAGATAGTTGCAAGTTCAACAGGACCAACTTTATCTTCTGCTAAAAAAATACTCCCAGCTTCGCCATACAAATCTATGTCTGTTTTTTGGAGAAATCCAAACTTTTCTAGATAATCATAATATTTAGAAACTCCTATTTGTTGCCCAAGACCAATAAAAACAGGATTACAAGAGTTCATTAAAGCTTGCCTTAGACTCTGTGAACCATGTGGTCTATAATATCTCCAACATTTAATTCTGGTTCCTGCAATTTCAATTCCACCTGTACATGTAAATTGTCCAGATTTATCAATATCTGTTACAATTCCTTCTTCTATTGCAGCAGATGCAGTTACTAATTTAAAAGTTGAACCTGGCTCATATGTATCTGAAATAGCTTTATTTCTCCACATGGCTTGAAGATATTCTGAATTTTCTGAAGATTCTAAATTATCCCAATTGGAAAGTAAATCAGTATCATTTATAGTATAAGGCTCATTTAAATTATAATTTGGATAATTGGCTAATGCTAAAATATCACCATTTTTGGGATTCATAACTATAATTGAACCACCATCTGTGCAAACATTATCAATACAAGCTTCCTCTAAATATTTTTCAACAATGGACTGAATATTAGAATCAATACTTAAAACAATACTATCTCCAGAAATAGGGGAAGAGTAAGTTTCTCCATCTTCACCAATAGTAGCACCTTTTGCATTTTGGGCTTTAGATATACTACCATTTTCACCTGATAATATATTGTCATATTTTGCTTCTAATCCATCTAATCCTTGATTATCACTTCCACAAAATCCAATAATATGTGATGCTAAACTTCCATATGGATAATATCTTTTTGTGTCTTCATCTATATTTATTCCATCTAAAATTCCAGTTTCATCCATCCATATTCTTAAAAGGTCTGTCTTTTCTTTGTCAACTTTTTTTGCAATATTTTCAATAGCATCATTTTGATTTCCTTTTTCTAAAGTTTCGTTATAATCAAGTTCAAATATCTCAGATAATTTTGAGGCAACTTTTTCTTTATTTTCATTTGAAATTTTTACAGGGTTTACTGTAACAGTATAGACTGTACTACTTTGAGCTAAAATCTCACCGAGTACTATCATAAATATATCCTCTATTTGCATTAATAGTTCTACTTGCATTTAATTGCTCTGTAGCAGCAATTGAATATTCAGAACCTTTTATAATTTGCACATAAAAAAGTTTAATGCAAATTATAATAAATCCAAAAACAAATAATCCAAGTTCTATAACTAATAATTTTTTTGCTTTTAAATTACTTGATTGCATTGCTTTTCCTTTCCTAAATGATATTTTATAATTAAAAATCTATATTAAATTTTATTAATTTTTTTCTATTTAATTTTTATAAATATTTTGTTGAAAAATGTAAAAAAATGCGACCGAAAACTATTGAAAAATCAAGCAAAAATTTGATTTTTTGTCTTTTAAATGCTATAATTAATTTGTTGCATGTTAACATTGTACTTAGAAAGCGGAAGAAATGTTTTCCGCAAAAATAGGAGGACAAAAGATGGAAGAACCAAAGAAAGAAACTCGGAAACTGGTTGTAAATTTTGAAAAAAGAAGATTACATTCTTCAATCATGCTTCATATGAGACGAATGAGAATTCCGTCAAGTATGATTGGAGCAGATCTTCTTAAAGGGGTAATTTTCGGAGTGATGCGACATCCAGAAATTTCTATCCGTGAGGCTGTATCAAATGCAGTTAATGCTTCTAAAGTGCCGGGTAGCACTATGTCTGTTGATGATGGATTTGATTACATCATGGATGCACTGGAAGTTGCATCAGAAATAGAATTCTCTGAAGATGAAAGAACTTCTGAAAAAATGGAGGAAACCTTAAAAAGTGTTGTAAGTAATTTTATTACAGAATTCAATAAAGAATACTGCTATGAAATTACGATCAAGACTTTGGAGTCTAATCTTAAAGGTTTTAGGAAGCATACTATCGGAGGAGAAATAATAAAGTGCATGCTTTTTAAAAAACTTTATGCTCCGGAATCCACCTATGACTGTATGCGTGAGTACGCTCTGCGCAAAGTAGGAACTGAAATTGACGGTAAAGT
>CALXVK010000083.1 GCA_944391975.1 uncultured Clostridia bacterium | reverse complement strand
TATATCAAAAGAAAAGAGAAAAATCACAAATTATTGCAATTTTTCTCTTTTACTTTTTCTTAAGTTAATGACATTGGATTATAATCTGTCTTTTAAATTATATATATTTAAATAATTTTTTGATGTATTTTTTATCTATATAAATATTATAATATTAATCAGATTCTTTTGAATTTAAGTACTTGAATTGTTAATATTTAGATGATATAATAAGCGCGTATTATTGAAAAAGAGTTAAGAGGTAAACTATGGGTAAAATAGATAATTTTATGGAAAAAATTACTGGAAAAAGAAGAGCTATTTTTTTAATAGTGATAATTTTAATTTGCATTGTTGCGATAGGATTAGGGATTTATAGTCAATATTTTTATCAATATTCCGATACGGATCCACTTATGTTAGGAATTCATCTTGGAACTGCTAAAACGTCAGAAGAATATGCTGAATTAAAAGCTAATTTTTTAAATCTTTTTACAAATGAATTGCATATTAATAGTGAGAGTGTAAGAGTAGATAAAGTTGAGACAGATCAATCTGTAGTTTTTACCGGTTATAATATTGTAAATGAAGATGAAGCATATTATGATGTGGATTTAAGTTTACCTTATTTAAATATAGATACAGAAGTTGCTGCAGAAATTAATGCAGAAATAGAGGAATTTAATCAAACAGCAGCATCAATTATGCGAACAAGTTCTCAGTATACTATATATAATGTTTCTTATGTTGCATATATTAATGAAAACATTATTTCTATAGTAATAAAAGAAAATTCGAAATATGGAAATAATTCGGAAAGAGTTAGAATAAAAACATATTGTTATGATATCTCTTCAGATTCTGAGATTTCTTTAAGTGATTTAATTAAACTTAAAGAAACAGATGAAGAAACAGTTCAAGAAAATATAAATGAAACAATTCAAACAGCTTATGAAAATTCACAAGCAATAGCTAATGAATATGGTACAGAGGTGGTTAGAAACCCAGAAGATGATATGTATGATATTAAAAATACAGAAGATTATTTCTTAACAGATGACGGATATGTATATATAATTTACGATTATGGTGAAGAAACAGAAACCAATGAAATTGATACAATAATTTTTTAAAATTATTGTTAATAAAAATAGGAAGGATGAGTTTAAATGCTATCTAAACAAAACTTTATTATAGGAGCAGTAATTGTATTTTTCATAGCATTAATTGTTATAGAAAGAAAAGCTAGTATAAAAATTATATTAAGAGCTTTTCTTACAATGGTGATTTTATATTTTATTTATGCAAGAGGAGTTTTAAATAATGTAAGTATTGCTATTTTATCAATACTTGTGGTATTCCTAATTTCATTTATAAATATATTTATAAATGAAGGTATACATAGAAAATCATTTGCAGAATTAATTTCAGTTATTATAACATCACTTTTTACAGGTGTAATTATATTAATTATATGTAAAATAACAAATGCATCTGTTACATATCAAGATGGAAATTTGCAAGAGGCTACAAGTATTAGAGGAATGGAATTTAGTATATCAGTTGTTTGTATGCTTGGAATATTTATGGATATTATTTCAAGAATAACTTTAAATTTGGATGAAGCTAAAAATAAAACTGAAGATATAAGTTGGAAAGAACAATTTAAAGAAGGAATAAAAATTGGTAGACAATTGATTAGCGAAAAAATTAATATGTTATTTTTAATTTTTGCTGGAATTACATTACTTCCAATTTGTATGTATATTTCAAATGGATATAGTATAGTAGAAATTTTAAATATAGATTATATATTTTTTGCTTGTCTAGTAACTTTTGTGGGTAATATTGGTCTTATTATCTCAGTTCCTATAACATCTTTAGTTTATTCTATTTTTAATAGAAAGAAAACTGTGTATAAAACAACTTCTGAAAACATAATAGATGGAAAAAGAAGCTTAAAATTGTAAATAGAAAGGAGTTCTTTATGTTTGAAGAATACCCTAATTTTGTTTATAAAAATTATAATATTTTAGAAGATGAAAATAAAATTATTTTTAAATATGAATTTGAAATAGAAGGTTTAACAGAATTTAATCATATAATTGAAATTTTAAAAAAAGACTTTAAATGGAAAAATTTAAAGTCTAAAATTTTAGAAAATATAGTTTTTAATTTAGGATTAGTTGAATCAATAAGTTATTTTAAAGCTACATGTTCTAAAAATTATATTATAAAATGTGGTAATTTAGATGAAACTCAGGAAAAATGGTTTAGAAAATTATTCTTTTTAGGATTAGGTGAATTTAGGTTTAAGAATAATATAAAAACTATAGAAGAGGATTTCGTTAAATTTAAAAGTTTAGGTAAAAAAATAAATATAGAAGAAATCAAAGAAGATTTAGATGGAATTTTAATTCCTATTGGTGGAGGAAAAGACTCTTGTGTAACAATTGAACTTTTAAAAAGTCATTTTAAAAACATAAATACATTTAGAGTGGGGGTAAATGATGTTTCTGTAGAATGTGCTGAAACAGCAGGATTTGATAGAAGCAAAATGATAGAAGTATCACGTAAAATAGATAATAAATTATTAGAATTAAATAAAAAAGGATTTTTAAATGGGCATACTCCATTTTCTGCAATGATTGCATTTTTATCTTATGCAATATCTTTTATGTTAGGCAAAAAATATATTGCGCTTTCAAATGAAAACAGTGCCAATGAGAGTAATGTTGTAGGTGAAAATATCAATCATCAATATTCTAAAACTATGGAATTTGAAAATGATTTTAGAAATTATGCAAAAGAATATTTAAAAGCTGATATAGAGTATTTTAGCTTTTTAAGACCTATTAGTGAACTTCAAATTGCAATGCTATTTTCAAAACTAAAACAATATCATAAAGTTTTTAAAAGTTGTAACGTTGGTAGTAAGCAAACTCCTTGGGTATGGTGTGGTAATTGTCCAAAATGCTTATTTGTATATATTATTTTAAGTGCTTTTTTAAATGAACAAGAGCTTTTCTCTATATTTGGAAAAAATTTATATGAAGATCAATCCCTTTTAGATACATTTATTGAACTTGCAGGTTTTGGAGAAATAAAACCATTTGAATGTGTTGGAACATATAGTGAAGTTAGATTTTGCATAAATAAAAATATAGAAAGAAGAAATGGAAAAAATCTTCCATTTTTACTTGAATTTTATAAAAAAAATTATAATTTAGAAAAAACGGATGATAATATTCTTAAAAGCTTTAATGAAAATAATAATTTACCACTAGAATTTAAAAATATGTTAAAGGAGAATATAGACAAATGTCTTTAATTGAATTTTTAAAAGACAAAAAAATATGTATTTTAGGATATGGAAAACAGGGAAAATCAACATTTAAATATTTAAGAAAACATTTTCCAAATAAAAAGATTACAATTGCAGATAAAAATGAAAATATAGATAAAAAAGAGCTAGATGAAAATGTATATTTTAAATTGGGGGATAGTTATTTAAAAGATATTGAAAATTTTGATTTAATTATAAAAGCACCTGGAGTAATACTAAAAGATATTGATATTTCTAAATTTGAAAATAAAATTATTACTGATTATGAGTTATTACTTAGATTTTCACCGGGAATAACAATTGGAATTACAGGAACAAAAGGTAAAAGCACAACAAGTACATTTTTATACAATGTTTTAAAAGAACAAGGAAAAAAAACTTTTTTATTAGGAAATATTGGCACACCAATTTTAGATGAAATAGATAATATTACTAATGATTCATATGTAGTAATTGAAGTTTCATCACATACATTAGAATTCGCTAAATTTTCACCTAATATAGCTATTTTATTAGATATATATCCTGAACATCTAGATCATTGTAGCCTTGAAAATTATATAAAATCAAAATTTAATATTGCAAAATTTCAAAAGAATAAAGATATATTTATTTATAATGCAGAAAATGAAATAATGAAAGAATTTGATTTTAAATATAAGGAAAATGATATAGGAGTATTTTTTGATGATTATAAAGATTCTATAAAAAATAAAGTATATTTAAAAGATAATCGGAATATATTTTAATGATAAGTTTTTAACATATCCAGAAGAATTTTCAAATATAAAAGGAAAGCATATGTTAAATAATATGTTTTTTATATTAGCAGTTTCTGAGATTTTAAAATTAGATATTTCTAAAACTATAAGTGCAATAAAAAATTCTAAGCCATTAAAACATAGAATGGAATATATAGGAATGGCTGATGATATTCTTTTTTATGATAATTCGATTGCAACAATTCCAATTGCAACGATTGATTGTATAGAAGCTTTAAAAAATGTAAATACATTAATTTGTGGAGGAATGGATAGAGGAGTTAGTCAAAAAGAATTGATAGACTTTTTAAAAAGCTCGAGTGTTAAAAATATAATTTGTATGCCAGAAACAGGATTTGTTATATATAAGGAATTAGAAAATATAAAAAATGTTTTTAAAGCAAAAAATATGGAAGAGGCAGTAAAAATTGCTAAAAAAGTAACTAAAAAAAACACAATATGTTTGCTTTCTCCGGCTGCATCTAGTTATAATGAATTTAAAAATTTTGAAGAAAAAGGAGATATGTTTAAGAATTTGGCAATAGGTAACATAATACAAATGCGGTTTACAAAATGATTATTCGAAATTAAAAAAATCCAAAAACCAATAATAAAAAGAATTATAAAAGACTGAAAAAAACAAAAATTTGCAAAAAAACAAAAAAATATTCCATTTTATGTAGACAAATTATGGAAAAGGTGCTATAATAAATGTGTTTCATACGAAAAATGAACGAGATAAGGCAGTTTTAAGGATACAGTAGATAAATTTAAGGAGGAATTAAATTGAATACAAATTATTCTGAAAATAACCATTTAGTTTTGGTTGGAAAAATCGTAAGTGAACAAAAGTATAGTCATGAAATTTATGGGGAGAAATTTTTTAAGATTGATCTAGAAGTAGTTCGTTTAAGTTCAAACACAGATATTATACCAATTACAATTTCAGAAAGATTAATTACTGATATTGATTTAAGTATTGGAAGATCTGTTAGAGTTGAAGGTCAATTTAGATCTTATAACAATTATGAGAATGAAAAAAATAGATTAATTTTAACAGTATTTGCAAAAGAAATAACAGAAGTTAATGAAGAAGAAATGGAAAAAAATGAAATTACAAATGAAGTTACACTAATTGGTTATATTTGCAAAAAGCCTATCTACAGACAAACACCATTTGGAAGAGAAATTGCAGATATATTGTTAGCGGTAAATAGAGCATATAATAAATCAGATTACATACCATGTATAGCATGGGGAAGAAATGCAAGATTTTGCCAAAACATAGAAGTTGGAACTGAAGTAAAAATAGTAGGTAGAGTTCAATCAAGAAATTATGAGAAAAAACATGAAGATGGAACTGTAGAAGCAAGAGTTGCCTATGAAGTTTCAATTGCTAGTATGGAAATAGTTAAAGAAGATGATGAAAACAGCGAAGTTCAAGCTGAAATAGTTTAAAAATAAATAAAAAGGAAAGCTCGATTAAAAAATCGAGCTTTTTTGTATACGCCACTTTGTGCCATGGGGACGTTGTTCCATGGCACAAAAATTGTTCCACAAATTCCAATCTTTTGAGGACACTTTAGAAAAGTTTGATGGTTGTTTATGCTTTTTAGGTAGATATAGGATTTATTTTATTCCATTCCTCGGCTTTCTCGTGTTTAAATGAATTCTAATTAAAACAGACACGGTCTCCCATTTGATGGAACAAATGCCCCTCATCTGTTTTAATAAGAATTCATAAAACCCACTCACATCACTATT
>CALXVK010000082.1 GCA_944391975.1 uncultured Clostridia bacterium | reverse complement strand
GAAAATGTATCACCAATGATGCAAAATTATTTAGCAACAAAAGAACAATATAAAGATTGTATATTGTTTTATAGATTAGGAGACTTTTATGAAATGTTTTTTGATGATGCACTTTTAGCATCTAGAGAACTTGAAATAACACTAACATCTAAAGCTTGTGGTGGAGAACAAAAGGCTCCAATGTGTGGAGTTCCTTTTCACGCTGCAGATATATATATTTCAAAGTTAATAAATAAAGGTTATAAAGTTGCAATATGTGAACAATTAGAAGATCCTAAAAAATCAAAAGGAATAGTTAAAAGAGATGTAATTCGTGTAGTAACTCCTGGAACTGTTTTAGAATCTAATATGTTAGAAGAGAAGAAAAACAATTATATAATGTCAATCTATAAAGATGGATTATATTATGGAATAGCAATTTGTGATATTAGTACAGGTGATTTTTATGCAACTGATATTAAATTAAAAGAAAATAATTTTGAAAAACTTTTAGATGAATATGCAAGATTTGAACCAGCTGAAATAGTTGTAAATGAAGCAATGGGAGTGTCTACAAAAGAATTAGAAAACTTAAAAGATAGAGTAAATACTTTTGTTACTAAAAAAGAAGATAAGATTTTTGAAAATAATAAAGATTTATTATTTAAGCTTTATACATTAGTTGATATTGATGGAAGAGAATTAGAAGATATTGAAAACAGAGATTTAGTAGTAAGAGCTATAAATGGATTGTTAGAATATTTTACTGAAACTCAAAAAGTAAAATTAGAACATATAAATAGAATTCAAATTTATGAAGTTCAAAAATATATGGCTTTAGATATAAATGCAAGAAGAAGTTTAGAGATAACTGAGAGAATGAGAGATAAATCAAAAAAAGGAACTTTAATTTGGGTTTTAGATAAAACATCTACTTCAATGGGTGGAAGGATGCTTAGAAGATGGTTAAATGATCCACTTTTAGAAATTAACGAAATACGTGAAAGACATGAAGCAGTTGGAGAATTAAAAAATAATCTAATGTTAAGAGGAGATTTAATAGAAGAACTTTCAAAAGTGTATGACATTGAAAGATTAGCTCGGAAAGATTGCATTTGGAAATGTGAATGCAAGAGAGCTTAACTCTCTAAAAAATTCTTTGACACATATACCATCATTAAAATCCTATTTAAAATTAGCAAATTCGACATTATTAAAAAAAATATATGAAAAAATGGATGAACTTCAAGATGTTGTTTATTTAATTGATTCTAGTATTGTAGATGATCCTCCAATTAGTATAAAAGATGGTGGTATAATAAAAAGTGGATATAATCCTGAAATTGATGAATATAGATTAGCATCTGTAGATGGAAAAAATTGGATTGTTTCTTTAGAAGCAAAAGAAAGAGAAGAAACTGGAATTAAAAATCTAAAAATAGGATATACAAAAGTATTTGGCTATTATATTGAAGTTACAAAATCATTTTTAGATAAAGTTCCAGATAGATTCATTAGAAAACAAACTTTAACAAATGCAGAAAGATTTGTAACAGATGAACTTCGTTCTATGGAAGGAAAAATTTTGGGAGCGGAAGAAAAAGTAATTAATTTGGAGTATGCAGAATTTGTTAAAATAAGAGAAGAAATTTCAAAAAATATTGCAAGACTTCAAGTTACAGCAAACAGTGTAGCAGAATTAGATGTTTTACTAAGTTTAGCTCAAGTTGCTGATGAGAATAATTATGTTTGCCCTGAAATGAGTACAGATGGTATTGTAGATATAAAAGAAGGTCGCCATCCTGTTATTGAAAAAATGATAGATAATGGTTCTTTTGTTCAAAATGATACATATTTAGATACAGAAGATTCGAGAGTTGCAATAATTACAGGTCCAAATATGGCAGGTAAATCTACATATATGAGACAAGTTGCAATAATTACTTTGATGGCTCAAGTTGGAAGCTTTGTTCCAGCAAGAGAAGCTAAAATTGGAATTGTAGATAAAATTTTTACTAGAGTTGGAGCATCAGATGATTTAAGTAGTGGACAAAGTACATTTATGTTAGAAATGCTAGAAGTAGCAAATATTTTAAAAAATGCAACTTCAAGAAGTTTAGTTATTTTGGATGAAATAGGAAGAGGAACTTCAACTTACGATGGACTATCTATTGCGTGGGCTGTTGCTGAATACATAGCAGATAAATCAAAAGTAGGAGCAAAAACACTATTTGCCACACATTATCATGAATTAATTCAAATGGCTGAAAAGACAGAAGGAGTAAAAAACTTTTCAGTAGCAGTAAAAGAAAAAGGAGAAGATATAATTTTCTTAAGAAAAATTGTTGAAGGTGGAACTGATGAAAGTTATGGAATACACGTTGCAAAGCTTGCAGGAGTTCCAAAACAAGTAATTACTAGAGCCAATAAAATTTTAAGAAGCTTAGAAAAAGATGGGAAAAAAGTTGTTGTAAATGAAAAAGAAGATAAAAAACAAGTAGAACGGTCAAGTTAATTTATTTAATTTTAAATTAGAAGAAATTGCTTATGAACTTGATAAAATTAATTTAAATGAACTTACTCCGATAGATGCTCTAAATACTTTAGTAAGAATAAAAGAAAAAATGAAGTAGTATCAAAAATTTACCTCTTGGCATAATATAAAGTATGTTAGGAGGTTTTTTTATGTGTGGAATTGTTGGGATTGTTAATTATGAAAAAAATATAAAAAATCAAGAAAACTTTTTTAAAAGTATGATTAAAACTTTAGAAAGAAGAGGACCTGACGAAGAAGGAATCTATATGACGGAAGATGTAAATCTTGGACATAGAAGACTTAGTGTAGTTGATATTGAAAATGGAAAACAACCTATGAGCTATAAATTTAATGATGCTACATATACAATAGTATATAATGGGCAAATATATAATACAGATAGTTTAAGAAATGTATTAAAAAATAAAGGCTTTGAATTTAAAGGTCATTCTGATACAGAGGTTCTATTAAAAGCTTATATTTATTTTAGAAAGGAAATATGCAAATATTTAAATGGAATTTTTGCATTTGCAATTTGGAATGATAAAGAAAAAGAATTATTTTTAGCAAGGGATCATTTTGGAATTAAACCACTATATTTTACAATAAAAAATGATAATTTTATTTTTGCTTCTGAAATAAAAGCAATATTAAAACATGATGAGGTAAAAGCTGAAATAGACGAAACGGGAATCTGTGAATTATTTGGAATAGGTCCGGCACATACTCGGTCGGAAAAACTCCATTTAAAGATATATTTGAATTAGAACCAGCTCATTTTATTGTATTAAATAAAAAAGGAATTTTTGAATCAGAATATTGGAAGTTAGAAACTAAATATCATACAGATGATTTAGAAACAACATGTTTTAAATTAAGAAATTTGATAGTAGATTCAGTAGAAAAACAATTAGTTTCAGATAGACCACTTTGCACATTACTTTCTGGTGGATTAGATTCAAGTATTATAACTGCAATAGCAAGTAATTATTATAAAAATCAAGGGAAAAAATTAGATACTTTTTCGGTAGACTATGTAGATAATGATAAAAATTTTGTTAAAAGTGATTTTCAACCAAATTCAGATGGGTATTTTATTGACCTAATGGTTAGAGAATTTGGCACAAATCATAAAAAAATAATATTAGACACGCCAGAATTATATGAAAAATTAAAAGATGCGGTAATTGCTCGTGATTTTCCTGGAATGGCAGATGTTGATTCTTCATATTTATTGTTTTTTGAAGGAGTATCAAAAGAAGAAACTGTTGCACTGTCTGGAGAATGTTCAGATGAAATATTTGGAGGTTATCCATGGTATTTTAGAGAAGACGCTTTAGAATCAGGAACTTTTCCTTGGTCAATTGCAATTGATGAAAGACAAAAACTTTTAAATCCTGAAATAGGAAAGAAAATAAACTTAAGAGATTATATTCAAAATGAATATGAAGAGAGTCTAAAAAAAGTTGAAGTTTTGGATGAGGATAGTCAAGAGACTAAACTTCATAGAAAACTTATATATTTAACATCGAATTGGTTTATGCAAACTCTTTTAGATAGAACTGATAGAATGGCTATGTATAATGGATTTGAAGTTAGAGTACCATTTTGTGATTATAGAATAGTAGAATATGCATGGAATATACCATGGGAAATGAAAGCATATAAAGGAAGAGAAAAAGGACTTTTAAGAAAAGCTATGGAAGGATATTTACCAGAAGAAATTATATATAGGAAGAAAAGTCCATATCCTAAAACACATAATCCTTCTTATTTAAAAAAAGTAAAAGAGGGTTTGAGTCTAATTTTAAGAAATAAAAATGCAAAGATAAACAGTTTATTAAATAAAGAATATATTAAAGAAATTTTGGATACAGAAGGAAAAGCATTTACAAGACCATGGTTTGGTCAGCTAATGACAGGTCCACAACTTATGGCGTATTTAATTCAGGTTGAGTTTTGGTTTGAAAAATATTTTGATTAATAAAAATTAACCCCGCTTGTTAGCCGAAGAGGCTTAAGCGGGATTTTTAGGTGTAATGCGGTAGTTTTAGGAAAGTTAGTCAACTAGTCAATTTTTCCAAAATATTCTGGGTTTGAATTTAATGTTTTTCGAATGCTTGGACTGACAAATGCAATCTCGTATATTAGGGTTTTATATTTGCTTTGCATTTCGTTTCTGAAAGCTTTCTTATATTCTTCAAATTCTTTGTCTGATAATGAGCCATGATATAATCTTCTAGTAGTATTTTCTAGATAAATTATAAAAGATTCCATTTCTCCAAATTTTTGAAAAATATAACTTAGTTTCCGAATCTCTTTTAAAATAGATTCAATAGTTTTTAGCATTTTTTTTTGCTTTTTGCTTTTTTTCAGTTCATTGTTTAAATAATGAATTGATACTCCTACAAAGATTGCAGCAGCACCTACTATTGTAATTGTCATTCAATTCCCCCTTACTATTATGATCTTATTCTCGTTTTTCCCTTAACTTACCTTTTTCAAAAAACACCTACACTAATATTATAACATATAGAATGGAAGCAAAACAAGAAAAGGTTATTAAAATGATTTGTTATATTGAATATAAAATAAAAATATGATACAATTTTAAAATCGATGGTTATAATAATGAAAACGAAGAGGTAAGAATGATAGATATAGAAAAAGCAAAATTGGAATTTATGAATTATGTTAAAAACTATGATCAAGAAAATAAAATGATTGTTTTAAAAATTTCTCATTCATTAAGAGTTATGGAACAAAGTAAAAATATTGCTGAGAGTTTAAAATTAGAAAAAGAACAAGTAGACTTAGCAATTTTAATTGGACTGTTACATGATATTGCAAGATTTGAACAAATGAAAAGATATGGAACTTATGAAGATAAAAAAAGTATTGATCATGGCAACTTAGGAGCAGAGATGCTTTCAAATTTATCTTTTATAAGAAAATTTGTATCAGATGATAAATATGATAATATAATTATAGTCGCAGTAAAGAATCATAATAAATATGAGATACAAGATGGTTTAACTGATTTAGAATTGCTACATTCTAAAATTATAAGAGATGCAGATAAAATAGACATTTTATATGAAGCAACTGAAAGTTTTTGGTATAAAGAATCAGAAAAAGATTTTATAGATAGTTCAGAATTTGTAAGTGATGAATATTTTGCTCAAATAAAAAATCATAAACAAGTTGTTAGAAAGAAAGGAGATGTTAGCAGGATAGATAAGATTATTTCTTATATGGGATTTGTTTTTGATTTTAATTATAAATATACATTTAAAACAGTATATGAAAAAGATTATATTAACAAGATTATTGATAGGCTAGATTATAGAAGTTCTAAATCAAGAGTAAAATTAGAAGAAATAAAATAAATTGTTAATTATTTTGTAAAGAAAA
>CALXVK010000081.1 GCA_944391975.1 uncultured Clostridia bacterium | reverse complement strand
AAAATAATATAGGTTTTCTTTATGAACATAATAGAGGTCATTCTATAGAAAATGATATATGGATGAAAAATGGTTCAACTAAGAGATGTGGATGTATGTACGAAATTTTTGAAGATTGCATTTTAGATATAGATTTAGCAATTGAAAAAGCAAAAGAGCTAGGATATAAAAGATATATTTTAATGGGACATAGCTATGGATGTAATAAATTAATTTATTACTATTATAAAAAGCATCCAGATATTCTAGGACTAGTACTTGCAAGTGCTCCAGATATGATGGGATTACAATTGCTTAGACAATCTGATTATAACGAACTTATTAAGGAAGCAAAAAATAATATTGATAATGAAAATTCAACAAAAATACTTAGTAATTTAGTTGAAAATTATATGTATATGAGTTCACAAACTTATTATAATTGGTTTAAAAAAGATTCAAATCTTGATAATTTACCTGTTATGGGAAATTCAGATAATTGGTATCAATTTGAAAATATAGATGTTCCAATACTTACATTTTCAGGTTCAAAAGAAACAGATAATTATCTACATTTAGACTTATTAAAAAGCAAGGCTAAAAAATGTAGTGATTTTAAATACAAAATAATAGAAGATGCAAATCATTTCTATTTTGGAAAAGAAGATGAGATAAGTTATTTTGTTTTAGAATGGTTAAAAAAGTTTATATAAAATCAAGAGAGGATGTTATAGATGAATAATAATTATATAATAATTGGAGATAGCATTACATATGGAATAGGTGATTTTGAAAGTGGTGGATGGGCTGCAATGTTTAAAAATTATATTGTAAATATGGATGATTCAAAAGTATGCAATAATTATGTCCATATTGCAGGATTTCCAGGAGCAACAAGTACTGATATTGTTAAGAAAACACAGAGTATATTACAATCATTTATGCATGAAGAATTTGAAAATACAGTAATACTTTCAGTTGGAATTAATGATACTCAAATTTTTAATGGAGAGCCTAAAAATAGTATTAAACAATATAGGGAAAATATAGAAAAAATAGCAAAAATAGTTACAGAAAAAGGGTGTAATTTAGTAATTTTGGGTTTAACTAGAATTGAAAGTGACGAAAAATTTTTATGGAAGCCAAATAAGTATTATGATAATGAAGTTATTTCAGAATATGATAGAGATTTAAAATTAATTTTAGATTATGATGCAGAACTTGAAAAAATGTGTAAGGACAATAAAATTAAATATATTCCAATGCAAGACATATTAGAAAAAGAAGATTTTATTGATGGATTACATCCAAATAAAAATGGACATAGAAAAATTTATGAATATGTTAGGAGAGAGTTAAATGGAAATTAAAGTTGTACATGCTAAAAAAGAACATAAAGATTTTTTGATTTATGCAAACAAGGTAATAGATAATGTAAATAACATGGAAGAAACAAAAGGGTTAGAGCTAAATATTGATAAGGATTATTTTTGCGATAATCCTAAATTTCAATGTTTAGTAGCTGAAGCAGATGGTAAACCAGTTGGAATGATTTTATATTCTTACTTTTATTGGGCAAGTGACGGAAATGTTTTATGGATTTCACAAATGTTTATTGAGCCAGAATATAGAAAATTTGGGGTATTTTTCAAATTGATTTCAAAACTTAGAGAAGAAAACAAAGATATAAAAATCGTCTCATGTGCAACAGGAAATGACAATATAAGGATGCAAAGAATTTTAAAATATTATGGTGGACATGAGATGAAGAATTTGAAGTTTTATTATAAGAAGGTGTAGAAAACTTTTTAAAATTAGAAATTGATGTATTTAGTTACTTTAGTAGATGAAAAAAGATAAGAGGTAGGAGAAAATGAATAAAAGAATTATAGTAAGTGTATTGATAAAATGTAAAGATAAATATTTGTTTATTAAGCAAGATAAAAAAGGTGGAGCTTACCAAGGATGTCTGCATATGGTAGGTGGAGGACTTGAAGATAATGAAACATTAGAAGAGGCAGTAAAAAGAGAAACTCTTGAAGAAGTACATATACCTTTAGAAAAAGTAGAACCTTTTGATTTTGATAGTGATATTACAATGTATAAAGGTGAAATGACACAACTTATATTTTTAAGATATATAGCAGAAATTGAAGATTTCATGGGACATGCCGATTCAGATGCAAAGGAAATGGTTTGGATTGCTAAAGAGGATCTTTTAAAATACAAGCATAATGAACCATCACTAAGATTTTTAAGAAAGTTGGGGTTGATTTAGTTTAAGAGAAAAGGTCAATGAAGCGGAAAAGAGAAAAAGCAAAAACAATGAAAAAAGTAAATAATTAAGGAAACTAGGAACAAAAGAAAATATAGAGAAAAAATTGAAGAAAGAAGCAGAGGAAAGGACGTAAATAGTAAAGATGAATTTATATATTGTAAGACATGGTCAAACAAGATTAAATGCAGAGCACAGAGCTCAAGGAAGAAAAGGAGCACCATTAAATGAAATCGGAATAGAACAAGCTAAGGAATTGAATAGGAAATTTAGAGAAGAGGGAATAAAATTTGATTATGTTTATTCATCACCACAAGAAAGAGCAATTCAAACAGCAAAGATAGCTTCTGGAATAGAAAATACAGAAGATATTATAGTAGATGATCGTTTGGATGTTTATGATTTAGGAACTGCTGATGGAATGCTTATGAAAGATATAAAAATTACAGGAACAGTTCCAGATATGAGTATATATGACGGAGTTGAAGAGATTGAGGATTATAAGAAGAGGATAAAGAGCTTTTTAGATGAAATAATAGAGAAATATAAAGATAAAGAAGGTAATATCTTAATAGTAGGTCACAAGGATTCAACAGGAATGATAAGTGCTTATTTTGAAGGATTTAAGGTTGAGACTATTTATGATGATTACCTAAAACTTGCTTGTGAGAATTGTGGGTTTAAGAGGTTTGAAGTGTAGGGGGAAGACACATTGAATAATTATTGAAAAAATTTTTTTGACATAAACAAACAAATTTTTATTTTTTGTTGACAAAATAGAAAGAAAAATATATAATTCAGTTGGCTAATTAGAATTAAATATTTTTCTTTACTTTTTACAAAATATTTTAAATTTTTTCTATAATATATATAACATTAGAATTCAATTTTGTAAATAGAAGAGATAAATGTCATTAAAATTTAACGAATTTGAAATATTTATGTAATAATTAGACTATTTACTAAAGATTGGAGGAAATGTACAATGGCAAAGGGAAAGTTGAAAGTCACTAAAGAGAGTGAAACAGGTGAAAATTTAGAATTTCAAAATATTGGAAATAACGAAAAATTAACATCTAATGAGCTTATAAAAAGACTTGAAACCGGTAATTCAGTTTACAATGAAGGATATTACATAAAACATCAAGATGGAAAAAAATATGTTGTTTCTAAACCGGATGGAAAAGAAAATAATAATTTAGGCTAATATATAACGGGAATTGCTTCATATAATATGAGGTTATTTCCGTTGTTTTTATTTGTTGAGTTAAAATCTAAAAAGCTTTATATTTGAAAGGAGAAAAA
Organism: uncultured Clostridia bacterium; assembly: GCA_944391975.1. GTDB lineage: Bacteria > Bacillota > Clostridia > TANB77 > CAG-508 > Scatovivens. The sequence goes on along the minus strand of CALXVK010000081.1, from coordinate 2,595 downwards.
TGGAAAAAAATAGAAGTTATGCAAAAGAAAAAAGAAATATAAATGATAGATGCAATATATGTGGAGGGTTAACAAATTTAACGTGGGATCATGTACCACCAAAATTTTGCTTTAATAGTCAAAGTACACGATATAATTCATTGTTAGAAATTCATGAAAAACAACAGTATACTCATATTGCTCAAAACGGAATTAAATATAGATCTATATGTGCAAAATGCAATAATGAACTTTTAGGTAGTAATTATGATAAAGAATTTAAAAAATTAGTTGATTTATTATATCATATTTATACAACTCCAGGAAAAATAGGGCAATATATAGAAGTTCAAGGATTAGAAGTTAATAAAGTCGCAAGAGCAATAGTAGGTCATTTTTTGGCGGCTAGAAATGAATATATTGAAAGTAAAGTAGAAAATGAATTGAGGGATTATTTTTTGAATCCAAGTTTAATGCCACCAAAGGATTTTAAGTTATTATATTATGTTTATATTTATAACACAATAATGATAATAAGAGATGTTGCTCCTAAAAAATTTGGAAAAAAAGAATATTCAATACCAGAAGGTTTAATAAGTTGTATTAATACATTTCCATTAGCTTTTATTTTAGCACATAAATGTAAAGATAATGCTGAATTATATGATTTGTTTGATTTTTGTTCAGAAAATATAAATGATAAAAAAGATATAAAAATAAATTTATTATCATATAAATATCCAAATAAAGAAAGATTAAGACATCCATATTGGCCATGTAATATATCAGATGATGAAACAGGAACATCAATAATTCTTGTAAGTAATAAAGCTAACGGTTCAGTATTTTCTCAAATAAGAGATCTAAAGAAAAAATAAATTATTAAAAATAGACTTGTATTTTAAAAATACAGTTATTTGAATATATATTAATTGTTTATAAAGTAAATAAAAAATACTAAAATAAATTATTTAGAATTGATATTTTAATAATTTAAATGAAATAATAAAATTATATAAATAAGGAGGTAAAAGATATGGAAAAATTAGAATTTGAATCAAAAAGTTTATCATATTCAGAAATAGAAGATAAAATAACATTATTTTATGGTATAGGTTATCCAGATTCATCTAATTTTATGGAATTGGAAGTAGGAGTACATAGCAATTATTATATAATGGCATCAAAAGGAAGTATTGAATTTTCTACAATAGTAGGAAGAAAAGCAAATACAGAAGATTATTTAGTAATAATAAAACCTATAAAATTAAAAAGAAAAAAATGATGCTTTTGAGGATACTTTAAGTAGAGTGGTGTTTTTGTGTATTCTTTATACAAAATATGTTGATTTGAAAAATATAGCAATTTATAAGAAAAATACTTATAAAAATGCAATTATTTTACATATTAATTTTGAAAAAATACTTTAAAAAATAGTCCAAATATTTTTAAATAAATATTTGGATTTTATTTTTTGTAAGTTGACTTTATTTATTTTAGTAAAATATATGAATATATATTGAGAAAAAAGTCGATTTATGATATAAAAATACTAGTAAAATATAAATATAGGGGTATAAGAAATGAATAATCAAAATATGAGAGAAAGAGAAGAACTACATAAAAAAATATGGTCAATAGCAGATGATTTAAGAGGTTCTGTTGATGGATGGGATTTTAAACAATACATATTAGGAATGATGTTTTATAGATATATTTCAGAGAATATAACAAATTATATAAATGAAGGAGAAAGAAAAGCTGGAGATAAAGATTTTGATTATGCAAAATTACCAGATGAAGTAGCAGAAACACAAAGAGAAGAATTAGTAAAAGAAAAAGGATTCTTTATATTGCCTTCTGAATTATTTTGTAATGTTTGTAAAAAAGCAAAAAATGATGAAAACTTAAATGAAACATTAGAAAAAATATTTAATAATATAGAAAATTCTGCAAAAGGAGCAGAAAGTGAAGATGATTTTGCAGGATTATTTGCTGATTTAGATGTAAATAGCAATAAATTAGGAGCAACAGTTGCTAAAAGAAATGATAAGTTAGTAAAAATATTAAATGGTATTGCAGATATTAAATTAGATGATTATAAAAGTAACTCAATAGATGCTTTTGGAGATGCTTATGAATTTTTAATGTCTATGTATGCATCTAATGCTGGAAAATCTGGAGGAGAGTTTTTTACTCCACAAGAGGTAAGTGAATTATTAACTAGACTCGCAGTAGTGGGAAAAACATCAGTAAATAAAGTATATGACCCAGCTTGTGGTTCGGGTTCTCTACTTTTAAAATCTGCAAAGATATTAGGTAAAGAAAATGTAAGAAATGGTTTCTTTGGACAAGAAATAAACTTAACTACATATAACCTATGTAGAATAAATATGTTTTTACATGATATAGGATATGATAAATTTAATATTGCATGTGAAGATACATTAATAAGTCCACAACATTGGGATGAAGAACCATTTGAGGTAATAGTATCGAATCCACCTTATTCTATTAAATGGGCAGGAGATGAAAATCCGCTTTTAATAAATGATCCAAGATATTCTCCAGCAGGTGTATTAGCACCTAAATCTAAAGCTGATTTTGCATTTATTA
>CALXVK010000080.1 GCA_944391975.1 uncultured Clostridia bacterium | reverse complement strand
ATGTAAAAAAATCTGACAAACAACGTAATAAATAAAAATATTTTGTGAAAGGAGAATCTGTTATAATAAAAGTATTATTATACAGAGCAACAATATGAGTGAATTCTATAAAGAAAAAAAAATAGAACAAGATGATGAAATTAAAGAATTAAAAGATTTAATTTCTAAAAAAGAAGAATATATAAATAGTCTTTTGCAAAAAATTGAAATATTAAATTCTGAATTAAATAATAGAGATAATCAACTAAGAATTATTTCAAATTCTTTATCTTGGAAGTTAACTAAACCATTAAGAAGTATAAGCTCTTTAATAAGGAAAGTTGTCATTAAATTTAAAAAATTAAAAAAATATATTAATTATTGTAAAAAAACAGATAAACCTACTGCAAAATATTGGATTAAATTTGAAAAACAAATATTGACTCTTAATGAGAATGTACATAAACGAATAGGAGATAATTATCAGAAATGGATTTGTAATAATGAATTAACAAATGAAGATTTAAAAAAACAACAAAATCAAAACTTTAATGCTACTCCAAAAATTAGTATAGTTGTTCCATTATATAATACTTCTATTGACTTTTTTAGAGAATTACTTTATTCTGTCGAATTTCAGACATATAATAATTGGGAATTATGCTTAGCAGATGGAAGTGAAGAAAAGATAAATGAAATAGAAAAAATGTGTAGAAAAGATTTAAGAATTAAATACAAATATATCGGAGAAAATAAAGGAATTTCTGGAAATACTAATGAAGCTATTAAACTAGCAACTGGAGATTTTATAGCTTTTATGGATCATGATGATTTATTACCATTAAATTCTTTATATGAAATTGTAAAATGTATTAATGAAAATTCTGATGTTGATTTTATATATACAGATGAAGATAAAATAACTTCGAATATTGATTTAAGATTTGAACCACATTTTAAACCAGATTATGCACCAGATACATTAAGAGCAAATAATTATATTTGTCATTTTAGTGTTTTTAGAAATGATTTAGTAAAAAGCATTGGTTTGTTTAATTCAAAATACGATGGTTCACAAGATTATGATTTCGTTTTAAGAGCAAGTGAAAAAGCTAAAAAAATAATTCATATTTCTAAAGTATTATATCATTGGAGAGTACATAAACAATCAACATCGATGAAGTTTGATGTAAAACCATATGTTATTAATGCTGGTAAATTAGCTATAGAAGACCATTTAAAAAGAATTGGATTAGAAGGAAAAGTTTTTTTGGGAATTAATTCAGGAACATATGGAATTGATTATAAAGTAAAAGGAAATCCAAAGGTTTCTATATTAATTCCTAACAAAGATGGTGTAAGTATATTAAAAAATTGTGTAGATTCTATTTGTAATAAGACAACTTATGATAATTATGAAATTGTAATTATAGAAAATAACAGTGAAGAAGAAAGAACTTTTGAATATTATAAAGAATTAGAAAAAAATCCTAAAATAAAAATTATATATTATAAAGAAAAAGGATTTAATTATTCAAAAATTATAAATTTTGGAGTCAGAAATACCAATTCTGATTTTGTTGTACAGTTAAATAATGATACTGAAATATTGACTCCAAATTGGCTTGAAAGAATGATAGGCTTTTGTCAAAGAGATGATGTTGGTGCTGTTGGTGTCAAAATGTATTATCCAGATTTTACAATTCAACATGCAGGATTAATTATTGGATGTCATCAAGTTGCTAGTCATGTATTTAAAGGTCTTCCAAAAGATAAGTCAGGATATTTTGGAACAGAAAATTTAATTCAAAATTTGAATGCCGTAACTGCAGCTTGTATAATGACAAAGAGAAGTATATATGAAGAAGTAGGATTTATGAATGAAAAATTTGCTGTAAGTTTTAATGATATTGATTTTTGTTTAAAAATTAGAGAAAAAAATAAATTAATTGTATATAATCCATATGTAGAACTAATTCATTATGAATCAAAAACCAGAGGTAATGATTTAGTACCTGATAAGATAGAAAGATTTAAAAAAGAAATAGACTTATTTTTAGAGACATGGAAAGACAAATTAGATAAAGGAGATGAATACTATAATAAAAATTTTAGTTTAAATTCAGATCAATATGCTATAAAGACTGAAAAATAATTATCAAATAAAATATATTATAAATAATTTTGAAAGGTTTTAATTATGAGCGATAAAAAAGAAAATGAAAAAAGAGAAGATAAGAAAACAGTTATAAAAATAACTAATCTAGTAAAAGAATATAAAATGTTTAATAGTAAAAAGGATAGGTTATTAGAAGCAATTATTCCTAAGTTTCAAAGACATACAACTTTTAGAGCTATGGATAATTTGAACCTTGAAGTAAAAGAAGGAGAAGTGCTTGGAATACTTGGAAAAAATGGTGCTGGAAAATCAACTTTGCTTAAAATGATTACAGGAGTTGTTTTTCCAACATCAGGAGAGATAAAAATAAATGGTAGAATAAGTTCGCTTCTAGAACTTCGGAACAGCATTTAATCCAGAGCTTACAGGATATGAAAATATATATCAACATGGACAAATTTTTGGAATGACAGATCAAGAAATAAAAGAAAAAGAGCAAGAAATAATTGATTTTGCAGATATTGGAGAACATCTTTCTCAACCAGTTAAAACATATTCATCTGGTATGTTTGCGAGGTTAGCTTTTGCTTGTGCTATAAATGTAGATCCTGATATTTTAATTGTTGATGAAGTTTTATCTGTTGGTGATATGGCTTTTCAATTAAAATGCTTTAAAAAGTTTGAGCAGTTCAAAAAACAACGGAAAAACAATTCTATTTGTAACTCATAGTATAGCAGATGTTATAAGAAATTGTACTAGAACAATTATTATAGATGGCGGTAAAAAAATATTCGAAGGTTCTGTAAAAGAAGGAACTGAAAAGTATAAGAAATTAATAGTAGGATTAGATATTAATCAAGAAAGCAGTACAAAATCAATTGAAGAAATAGAAAAAGAAGAGGAACTTAAAAAAGAGGATGAAATTAAAGAGATTGAAAATAAAGAAGAAAGTGTTCCTCAACCTAAAAAAGAGCCAAAAAAAGTTTCAGATGGTTTTCAAGTAAGAAATGATCAAAAATGGAAATCATATTTTATTGAAAATGATAAATTAATAGATTATGGAAATAAAAAGGCTGAAGTTATTGATTATGGAATTTTTGATCTTGACGATCATCCAATAAATTCTTTTGGAAATGATGAAGAAGTTGTTTTAAAATCTAAAATAAAATTTAACACAGAAGTACTAAACCCTATTTTTACAATGACATTAAAAGATTTTAAGGGATTAGATATTGCAGGAACAAATACAGATATTGAAAAAATGTATACAGGTGATTTTAAAAAAGGAGATGTTGTTGTTGCTGAATTTAGAGTAAAACTTCCTGTTAGCCCAAATAAATATACTTTATCATTTAGTTGTACACATTATACTGATAAAGGAGATTTAGAAGTTTTAAATAGAAAATATGATGCACTTTTAGTTGAAATAACATCAACAAAAAGTACAGTAGGTTTATTAAGAATTGATCCTAAAATAACTTTAATTAAAATAAAATAATGGCTTAAAACAATTTAATGAAAGGAGAATATGATTATTTTGATAATCATATAAAAAATAATGAATATAAAACATATTTATAATGAAATAAAATATTATTTTAAAACTTATGGACTATGGAAAACTATAAAAAAATGTCTTGTAAAAATAAAAAGAATTATATTAAGACAAGAAAAATGGTCAACTTCTAGTGTAGAAGTTTATCATGATTGGATAAAAAATAATGAGCCTGATGAAGAAAAATTAGAAGAGCAGAAAAATCATAAATTTAAATATGAACCCAAAATTAGTATAATAGTTCCTATGTATAAAACACCAATTAATTTTTTTGAAGAGTTAGTGGGCTGTTTAATTAATCAAACATATTCTAATTGGGAGTTATGCTTAGCAGATGGAAGTCCTGAAGAAAATAAAGAATTAGAACCAATTATAAAAAAAGATGAGAGAATAAAATATAAATTCTTAAATGAAAATAAAGGTATACCAGGAAATACAAATGCTGCTTTAAGTTTAGCATCAGGAGACTTTTTGGCATTACTTGATCATGATGATACTTTACCAGAATTTTGTTTATATGAAATAGTAAAAACTATAAATGAAAATCCAGATGTAGAATTTATATATTCAGATGAGGATAAAATTGTTGGTAAAAAAGCAGTAAGGCAAGATCCTTATTTCAAACCAGATTTTTCACCAGATACTTTATGTGCAAATAATTATATAACTCATTTATCAGTTTTTAAAAAATCCCTAATGGATAAAATTGGTGGATTTAGAGATAATTATAATGGGGCACAAGATTTTGATGTTATTATAAGAGCATCAGAAAACACAAAAAATATTATACATATTCCAAAAATTTTATATCATTGGAGAGTTCATGAGAACTCAACTGCTATGGCAGCAGGTGCGAAACCTTATGCTTATGAGGCTGGTCAAAGAGTAATAGAAGATCATTTAAAAAGAATTGGAGCAAAAGGTATAGTAAAACCTGGAGGAGATATTCCTGGAATATATGAAGTTGAATATGATGTAATAGGAAATCCAAAAGTCTCAATATTAATTCCAAATAAAGATGGAATTAAATTATTAAAAAAGTGCGTAGAGTCTATTTTAAATTTAACTACTTATGAAAATTATGAAATAGTTGTAATTGAAAATAATAGTGAGAAAGAAGAGACTTTTGAGTATTACAAGATATTAGAAGAAAATGAGAAAATAAGAGTTATTAAATATCCAGATAAAGGATTTAATTATTCTAGAATTATAAATTTTGGAGTAAAAAATTGTGATAGTGAGTATGTATTACAACTTAATAATGACACAGAATTATTAACTCCAGATTGGCTTCAAAAATTTATAGGTTATTGTCAAAGAGAAGATGTTGGAGCTGTTGGTGCAAGACTTTATTATGGTGATAAATCTATTCAACATGCAGGAATTGTTGTTGGAATATGTGGCTTAGCTGCTAATATGTTGCCAGGACTTCCAAAAGGTGTACATGCATATTTTGGAAAAGATTGTTTAATCCAAAATGTAAGTGCAGTAACTGGAGCATGTCTATTTGCAAAAAGAAGTATCTACGAAGAGGTTGGATTTATGGACGAAGAGAATTTTGTTATAGCTTTTAATGATGTTGATTTCTGTTTAAAAATAAGAGAAAAAGGTTATAAAATAATTTATAATCCATATATCGAACTTATGCATTATGAGTCAAAATCAAGAGGATATGAAAATACTCCAGAAAAACAAGAAAGATTTGAAAGAGAATCTAATAACTTTAAAAATAAATGGAAAGAAGTTATTGAAAAAGGAGATCCATATTATAATCCAAATTTAAGTTTAACAACTGCAGATTATGCTGTTAAATCATAATTTATAGTATTGACTAATTAAAGAAAATGTTATAAAATACGTATAGCGTTGAGAAAGAGGAAATGTTAGTAAAATTATTTTTAGAGAGCAAGTGATGGTGGGATACTTGTAATAATTTAACATGGTGGAGCTTTTGAGCATTAATAAAATAAATTGAGGTGGATATATTAATTTATATCAATTAGGGTGGAATCGCGGAATTTAACTTTCGTCCCTAGCATAATAAAACAAAATGCTAGGTTCGAAAGTTTTTTGTTTGCCTAGCAAAAGGAGGTATTTTTATGGTAGATTCAATGGAAAAAATTGTGGCTTTGTGTAAGTCAAGAGGATTTGTGTATCCAGGTTCTGAAATTTATGGAGGTTTGGCTAATTCTTGGGATTATGGACCTTTAGGAACAGAACTTAAAAACAATATTAAAAAATTGTGGTTTCAAAAATTTGTTCAAGAAAACAAATATAATGTAAAATTAGATAGTGCAATTTTAATGAATCCTGAAACTTGGGTTGCATCAGGTCATGTAGGAGGTTTTAGTGATCCACTAATTGATTGTAAAGAGTGTAAAACTCGTCATAGAGCAGACAAATTAATTGAAGAATGGGCTCACAGTCAAGGAAAAGATATGATAGCAGATGGAATGAGTGACAAAGAATTAATTGATTTTATAAATGATAATGATATTCGTTGTCCTGATTGTGGAAAACGTAATTTCACTGATAT
>CALXVK010000079.1 GCA_944391975.1 uncultured Clostridia bacterium | reverse complement strand
AAATCTACAAAAACGCTTGAAAAATCAAGCGTTTTTGCTATTTCTGTCGTAAATTTTAAATCTTTCTATTTTTCTATGTTTTTTCATCTTAAAAACCGCTTAACTTCATGTCGTTAAGTTTTTTTTTAGTTTTTTTGCTCTTACTCTTTCAATAGTTTTAAACTAACGAAAAAATTCAAAATAAAAAATCTTCCTGTTTAAGGAAGATTTCTATTTTTAATATAAATAATTTTGCGGGTTATATGCAACACCATTTATTCTAATCTCTAAATGTAAATGTGGTCCTGTTGAATTACCAGTTGAACCTACTGTACCAATAACAGTATCTATTGTAACACTTGATCCAACACTTACATTTATTGAGTTACAATGCGCATAATATGATTGAACTCCATTTCCATGATCAATAACTATCATGTTACCATATGATCCTTGATATGAAGCTGTTACTACTGTTCCACTAGCAATCGGATAAATTGAAGTTCCAAGTGATGTTGCTAAATCAAGACCAGTATGAGAACTTGATCTAGAAGAACTTCTCTCTCCAAATCTGGAAGTTATAAGTGCACTAGCTTTTAATGGATTAGAAATTGATATACCATTTACATTTCCGTAAGAGCCTGAAACAGTTGTTGAAGTTGAAGTATAAGTTGCTTTAGCAGCTGCTGCTTTTCTTGCAGCTTCTTTAGCTGCTGCTTCTGCTGCGGCTTTTTCTGCTGCAATTCTTGCTTGTTCTTCTTCATACTCAGTAACCTTTGCTGTTTTTATTTCTGAAACTATTCCTATAGCTTCGTCTTCTGAAGCAAAAGTATTTTCTCCTACAGTGTAAATTTCTGTATATCCTAATTCAAAATCTACGCCTTCTTCAACATCCTGACCTAAATTGTTGATAATTTCTAAAGCTTTGGCTTCAGTATCAACTTCTGTTTTAACTTCCCCATTAACAGTTACTCCATATGTTTTATAAGTTATAACAGCTGTTTTTTCAACTTCTTCTAAAATTTCATTTTCTTTAGTTTCTTCGTTTCTTGAAACTAAATCTAATGTATACTCTGGCATAACTTCTATATCAATTAATGCAACTGTTCCTTCTCTTGTATTTATATATTCGTTAATTTTATTTTCTAATTCTGATTTTTCTGTAACATACCCCAAAGTTTTGCCTGAAAGTGTAACTAAATATACAGGCTTATACTTTATTAAAATTACTAATACTAAAAATAATATACTAAGCAAAATTATTTTTACAGGATTGATGATTTCTTTTGTAAAACGTAATATCTTTCCTTTTAAAATAAACATACACTCCTTTTCTTTTAATTTAGAATTTTAATGTCACACGGGTGATATTATACTACGGAATAAAACAAAAAGCAAATTCCATATTTTTTAATATTATTATATTTTTCAAATTTAAGAAAAATTATACAAAAAGAGAATAGGCAAATCCTTCCTATTCTCTTTTTAACTCTTTTTTTCTCGCTTTTACTCGCTTTTTCAACTTTAAAACAAATTTTATATAATTTTATTATTAAATTTAGTCATTTTTTATACTTAAACAGCTATATTTTCTTGATTCATATTAAGTGATAATAACTTACTAACACCCTTTTCTTCCATAGTTATTCCATATACTGTATCTGCTGCTTCCATAGTTCCTTTTCTATGTGTTATAACTAAAAATTGAGTTTCTTTTCCAAATTTTTTCAAATATTCAGCAAATCTATATACATTTACATCATCTAACGCTGCTTCAATCTCATCTAATACACAGAATGGAGCTGGATTAATTTTTAATATTGCAAATAAAAGTGCAATAGCTGTAAATGCTTTTTCTCCACCTGATAATAAAGACATGCTTTGAAGTTTTTTTCCAGGTGGTTGAACTTCAATTTCAATTCCACATTCTAATATTTGATTACTATCTTCTAATTTTAATTCAGCCTTTCCACCACCAAAAAGTTCAATAAATACTTCTTTAAAATTCTGATTTATAGCTTTAAATTTTTCAGCAAATTGCTTTTTCATTGTATCTACAATTTCTGAAATAAGTTTCTTTAATTTTGAAATAGAATTTTCTAAATCTAATCTTTGTTCACACATAAAATCATATCTTTGCTTAGTTTCTTCATATTCTTTAATTGAATCTATGTTTATACTTCCAAGTTCTTTTATATTTTGTCTTAAAGAAGAAACTTTTTTACTCACTTCTGCCTGATTTTCACATTTTTCTACATCTTTTACATTATTAGGAGTAAGCTCATATTCTTCCCACATTTTATTTATTGTTTGTTCTAATTCAAGTTCTGTTTTAGATTTTCTTATTTCAATTTTTGAAATTTGATTCTTTAAATCATTAATAATATTTTGCTGTTCCTCAGTATCTATTTCTAATTTTGATAATTTTTCATTTTTTTCTTGTCTTTCCTTTTTTAATGATTCAGTTTTTTCAGAACTTTCTGATACCTCTTTTTCCATATTTAAAATTTCATTTTTTAAATCTCGGATTTTATTTTCAAGTTCTATATTATCAGTTAATATTTTTTCTCTTAATTCTTGCTTATTTTTAATTGACTCATTATTTACTGATATATCATTATCTATTCTTTCAACAAACTCATTAATAGATATTTCACTTTCATCAAATGAAGATACTGAAATTTTTAAATTTGTAACTTCAAAATTTAAATCATCAATATATTTTTGAGCTTCTTTATTTGTTTTTGTATATTCATTAATTTCTTCATTTAGAGATTTATTTTCAGCATCTAATTCTCCCATCTCTTTTGACATATCTGATATATGCTTATTAGTTTCTTTTTGTTCTTCTGAATTTAAATTAATATCATTTTTTAATTTTGCATTTTTACTTTCTATTTTTAAAATTTCTAATTCATAATTTTTTATTTTTTGACTTTCAGTAGCATAAACAATTTCTGAATCATTAAGAACTTTTTGTTTATCTTCCATAGATTTTTTTATATCAGATATACTATTTTCATATTCTTGCTTTTCTTGCTTTATTTTATTAATTTTAGTTAATAAACTTTTTAATTCTTTTTCTAAATCTTTAATTTCAGATGTTCTTCCTAATAAATTTACAGTCTTTGGTGCTATAAATCCTCCTGTAATACTTCCTCCAGGATTATTAACATCACCTTTTAAAGTTACTATCTTAAACTTTTGCGAATTCTTTTTAGTAAGCATTACTGCTGTATCTAAATTATCAGTAATAACAGTCCTTCCTAATAGATTAAGAATAACCTGTTCATATTTCTTATCATATTTTATTAAATCAGATGCAATTCCTATTGTGCCATTAACTAAATTTATTTTTTCTATCTTTTGTCCTCTAATTGAACTAATAGGCAAAAATGAAGCTCTTCCTAATTTTTCTGTTCTTAAATATTCTATTAATTTTTTGGCTTCTTCTTCAGTCTCTGTAACTATATTTTGAATACTAGCGCCTAAAGCCATTTCAATAGCAGTTTCATATTCTTTTGGGACAGAAATTAAATTTGCTAAAACACCATATACACCTTTTTTATATGTACTCTCTTTTTCAGTTTTATTTAATATTGCTTTAACACTCTTATTATATCCTTCTTTTTCTCTTTCTGTTTCTTGTAAAAATTTAAGTTTTGAATCTTTTATTCTATAATCTTTTTCTAAATCATTGATTTTCTGATTAAATTCTTCTATTTTTTTATCTGATTCTGCATTTTTAGATTTTAGTTCTTCTAATTCTTTTAAAGCATCATTTCTATTTTTTTCTATAGTATAAAAAGCACTATCTAATTCACTTTTAGTTGCTCTTGTAGAATCTAATTCTAAAATACTAGAATCTAATTCTGATTTTAAACTTTTTTCTTTTTTTATTAAATTTTCAAAATTTGCTTTTTCAGAATTAAGAGATGCTACTAGCTCATATCTTTTATCGATATTCTCATCTACTTTTTTCTTTTTGCTTTCTATTTCTAATTCTTTGTCTGATAAAGTTTTACTATATTCATCTAATTCTTTCTGTTTTTCTTCAAGTTCTTTTTCAAATTTTTCTTTATTAGCAGCTAAATTTAATTTTTTCTCACTTCTTAATTTTTTATCTTCTTCTAATACTTTATTTTTTTCTTCTAAGTCTTTTATTTCAACATCATAACGTTTATAATTTTCTTCATTATTAGAAATTCTTTCTGTATTAACATTTATTTCACTTATAATTTGTTCTTTCTTTTTCTCAAATTCAAATTTTAAATTTTGAGTTTTTTCAATAAGCAATATAAGTTCATCTAAAGAATTTCTTAAACCTTCTTTTTCTATACTAATATTGTTTAATTTTTCTTCTTCCTTTATTTTTTGCGTTTCGTATATTTCAAGATCTTTTTGGAATTCTTCAATTTTATTTTTATATTCATCTATATTATATAAAAACAAACCAATTTCAACATTTTTTAATTCATCTCTTAAATTTAAATATTTTTTAGCTTTTTCTGATTGAGTTTTTAATGAATCAATATTAGACTCAATTTCTGAAATAATATCATTTATTCTAAGTAAATTAAGTTTCGTTTGTTCCAATTTCTTTTCAGATTCTTGCTTTCTAGCTCTATATTTAACAATTCCTGCAGCTTCTTCAAAAATATGTCTTCTATCTTCTGATTTGTTGCTTAATATTTCGTCTATTTTTCCTTGACCAATAATAGAATATCCATCTTTACCAATTCCTGTATCCATAAATAATTCTAAAATATCTTTTAATCTACAAGGAGCCTTATTTATATAATAACCAGACTCACCACTTCTATAAAGTCTTCTAGTTACAGTAACTTCAGCATATTCTATTGGAAGTTTTCCATCACTATTATCAATAACGATTGAACCTTCTGCAAATCCAAGTGATTTTCTATTCTGAGTTCCAGAAAAAATAATATCCTCTGTTTTAGATCCTCTCAATGATTTTATACTTTGTTCTCCTAAAATCCAACGTATACAATCTGAAATATTACTCTTTCCTGAACCATTAGGTCCTATAACTGTTGTTATTCCTGGTTTAAAATCTAAAACTGTTTTATCAGCAAAAGATTTAAATCCATACATTTCTAATCTTTTTAAATACATTTTTTTATCCTCTATTTGTATAAATTTAATTTTTTACTTAAATAATATATAATATAAATTTTAAAATTACAAGCGAACATTATCATTTTCTTGATTATGTCATCATTTTTTTGACTTTTATCATATATTTTAGTATAATTATGTAGATTTTTTTTAGGAGGAGATTCTATGAGTGAAATTAAACAAGCTTATAGTAAACGGAACGGAATAGTCTTCTATTCCAATGATTGTCCTGGAATGGCAGTTGAAGCATATATTGAAAATGAAGAAATTAAAACTCAGATTGTTCCAAAAGGATTGAAGTAAAAAAGTTTTCAAGATTTTCAAAAAACTGCGGATCTGAGCGGAATATAAGGAATATCATCATATTTAGTTCATTATCAATTCTATTTGCGATAAATATTTCTAAATTTTCTTTTTGGCTTATATTGCTTTATCCAATTCTTTTTATACTCATGATTCTTGATATGAAATATAGTATATTGAGATTTTTGCAAATATTAGTCACAAACAAACCAACCGATTTGGAAATAAAAGTGGCGATAAAAGGAATTGAGGAACTTGAGAAATTCGAAAAAGATTTTAAAGAGAAATTCCAAACAATTCCATTTCCAACCTTTTTTATCTTTTAAAAGCAAATCCAGGCAATCCCATCTCACAAAACGAAGAGCCACATGTGTTTTCAACACGTGTGGCTCTTCAATTAAAAATTTTATTTATACACCCATAATACAATATCCATTATCTGCATATAATACTTGACCAGTTACAGCTCCAGAAAGTGAACTTAACATAAATGCTACTGCTCCTCCTACCTCTTCTTTTGTTACATTTCTCTTAAGTGGTGCTTTTTCTTCTACTACTGTTAAAATAGAATTAAAGTCTTTTATACCTTTTGATGATAAAGTTTTTATTGGTCCTGCTGAAATTGCATTTACTCTTATTCCATCTTTTCCTAAATTATCAGCTAAATATCTAATACTGCACTCTAAAGCAGCTTTTGCAACTCCCATTACATTATATCCTGGTAAAACTTTTGTTGAACCATGATATGTTAAAGCAACTATACTTGCATTTTCATTTAAAACTTCTAAATCTCTTGCAATTCTTGCTATTGCAACTAATGAATAAGCACTTGTATCATTTGCATGTGCAAATCCTTCTTTGCTTGTTTCAATAAAATCATTATGTAAATCTTCTGTAAATGCATGAGCT
>CALXVK010000078.1 GCA_944391975.1 uncultured Clostridia bacterium | reverse complement strand
AGAACAAAGAAAAAGATTATCTAAAGTTGAATATCCATGTAAAGATTTTTGGAATATTGCAAAAGAATATAATGTAAGAGTTTTATATGGAATTGATGCTCATTATAAAGGACAAATTGCAAACTTTGAGAAAACAGTAAAACTTACAAATGAATTATTAGGTGATGAAATTTTAAGTAAGTTAAATTTTGTAAAGGAGTAAAATATTGAAAAAGTTTTTAAAAGGTTTTAAATATGCATTTGAAGGAATTTTATCAGCATTAAAAAGTGAAAGAAATTTAAAAATTCATTTTATTGTTATGATATTAGTTATAGTTTTTGGATTTATATTTGAAATTAGTAAAACAGAGTGGATAATATGTATAATTTTATTTGGGATTGTTATTTCGGGAGAATTATTTAATACAGCAATTGAAACTGTAGTAGATATGATAAGTCTCGAAAAAAACGATAAAGCGAAAAAAGCAAAAGATGTTTCAGCAGGAGCGGTATTAGTTCTAGCAATTGCTTCAGCAATTATAGGTTTAATTATATTTATACCTAAAATTTTTTAAATAAAAGGAGGAAAATATGAGAGAAATAAAAATTAATGGAATTTATAGACATTTTAAAGGAGATTATTATTTAGTTCAGGATATAGCAATTCATAGTGAAACAAAAGAAAAATATGTTGTATATAGGGCTTTATATGGAGACACAGGATTATATATTAGACCTTTAGACATGTTTTTATCAGAAGTAGATCATGAAAAATATCCAAATGAAAAACAAAAATACAGATTTGAACTTCAAGATATAGAAAGCCAAAAATCTAAATATAATCCTAATGTAAAAGTTTAATAACTAATTTTCCAGATTTTGTTGTTCTTAAAATTTCTAAAACTTTATATTTTCCAAAGCCTCTTACTACAATTAAATCACCAGGATTTACTTGCTTAGAGGCTTTTACTATTGTTTCATAATTTATCATTACTCTTTCTTCTAAAAGGATTTCTTCAGCTTTATTTCTAGATGTATGAGCAATTTCTGAAACGAAATTATCAATTCTCATAGAATTAACTATTATTTGTAGTTCTTCTTGAGTTTTTGTAATCTCATGAATTAAATTTATATCCAAAATTTCTATTTTTGATTTTTTAAATCTTGTTAATTGTTCTAAATTTTGTTTAAAATAATTTGAATTTTCGTCTTGAACAACAATATCAGCTCCTTCGGGATAAACTATAATATCACCAAATTTTTCACGTACAATTCCAAGTTTCATGATTGCGCTTAAATAATCTCTATGTTCATATGTAGAAACTAAATTACTAGGCAAAGTTATTCTAATAATTTTAAGTATATTAGTAACATTTTTAAAAGCTATATCATAATTTAATTTATCTGGGTAAAAGAAAAGCATTTTTCTGTCACAATCAGGTTGTCCACCGAAAAAGAAGAAATTGTGGATTTTATTTTGCTTTAAATATTTTTGGATTCTAATTATTTCAGGTTCAGTAAAAAAGTCTGTATGTGTAATTCTATTTTTTGAATTACAAAATCTAATTTTATCATCTATTTTAGAAAATATTAAATCATCCATATTATAAAACTCCTTAAAACACAATAATTATACCAGAATGTAGTAAAAAATCAAATAGTATTTATGATAATGTATATTTTTTATAAGAAAGATAAAGTAGTTTGATTACTTAAAATTCCATATGTAATTTGGATTTATATATATTAAATAAGTAGAATTTGTAAAAAGAAATTATTTTTGATAAAAAATATGGTATAATTATAAAACTTAATTGAGATAAAATAGGAGATATAATTATGCCAAAAAATAAAATAATAAATTTTGATGAAGCTAAAATAAAAATTGAAGATATGTCAAATAAAATAAATATAATTATGCGTAATCGTTTAATTATAGCAATTTTATTGATTGTTGATGGAATAAATTTTATATTAAATCCAAATGGCTCGATGCGTGATATGGCAAGAGGAATTGCTTTTGTAGTGCTTATAGGTTCGTTTACTTTGTTAATTACTAATTTGTTTTCAAAAAATAAAAGTATAAAGACTATTATAATATCATTATTTGTAATAATTGTTTGTGCCATTAGTATTATTTATCCAAATTTTATAGCAAATTATATAAAATTTATTTTAGCATTAATTATTATTTTTAACGGAATTTTAAATTTTTTAAATATTTTAAAACTAGATAAACTAAAAGTATATACATTTTATTTTGAAAAACAAATTAAAGGACTTATTCATGAAGCTAATATTAGCCAAGAATTTGAAGATGGAGTAAAAGAGCAAACAGATAGAATAATAAATTCTGTAAATGATGTTGTTAAAAAGAGTAATAAAAATTCTTATTTTTCTTTGATTGTAAATATTATTTCTATAGTTTTAGGAGTTTTATTATTTATTTTGCCAAATATAACAGTTATAACTTTTGGAGTAATATTTTTATATACAGGTATATTAGATTTTGCCATGGTATTTAAATCAAGAAATATTGCTAAAAAAATAAAAGATAAGAAATTTAAAGAGATTTTGTTTTCAGAATAAAAAGAGAAGCAACAGCAAAAGAATAAAAGTTCTTTGCTATTGCTTTTTTTATTGCAAAATTAATTATCAAGCTTTTTGAAAGTGTCCCTTTTTGCTTGTTATAAAACCATTCCTAATATCAAAATTCCTATATTATCATGATATATTTCATCAAATTGTGAAATAGGTAATGGATTCTCTCCTAGGCCTGCTTCTATTGTAAAACCAGGCTTTCTGTATTGATATATAAACCAATCTTTATATCCTGCAAAACTTGAGTTATAAGGTGTGTCTTCTACAGAATATCCGGATGCTCTTGAAAATGCATTTGCAATGCTTTCACTTATTTCAGGCGTATAATCTTGATATTGCCAGAAAATAACTTTTCCTTGAGTATGATATGATAATACTAAATTAAAATTATGATTTAGTGTAAAATTATACATTGCAATAGCTTCAGGAGCAGATAAAGCAGAAGTGCCTACAAAATCACGTGGAGCAGGAGAAGTAAAACCTTGAGCGAATTTTATTTCTTTAGCTTGTTCCCATCCAGCAGGAAATTGTAAATTTAAATCAGTTCCTGTAAGTCTGATTAACTTCCATATAGGAAAATTTAAAGTTTAATATAAAAATATTTACAGGAGCAAGGTGTAATTAGGCATCTTGCTTTTATTTTGTATGTAAAAAATAGAAATACTATAAAGGATAAATCTATATCTATAATTTGTATAAATAATTCCTAAAAATTTGTTGAAAAAAGTGGAATTATATGATATAAAATATAATGATATTTTATAAATAAAAATTGAAATACAAGAGGAAAAAATATGAATAATAAATTTAAATTTATAGATCTATTTGCAGGTATAGGGGGATTTAGAATAGCTCTAGAAAATGTTGGAGGAAAATGTGTTTTTAGTTCTGAAATTGATCCTCATGCTTGTGATATGTATGAGGCTAATTTTGGGGAGAATCCGTATTGTGATATAACGACATTAGATCCTGACAATATACCAGATTTTGATGTGTTATGTGGGGGATTTCCATGTCAAGCATTTTCGATATGT
The DNA here is from genome assembly GCA_944391975.1 of uncultured Clostridia bacterium. Classification (GTDB taxonomy): domain Bacteria; phylum Bacillota; class Clostridia; order TANB77; family CAG-508; genus Scatovivens. Next base: position 2,751 of record CALXVK010000078.1, on the reverse strand, counting down.
GGAAAACAGAAGGGGTTTATTGATGAAACAAGAGGAACTCTATTTTTTGATATAATAAGAATTTTGCAAAAGAAAAAACCAAAGGTATTCATTTTAGAAAATGTAAAAAATCTTACCACACATGATAAGGGTAGAACACTATCTATTATGTTAGATACATTACACGAGTTAGGATATACTGTGAATTATCAAGTGTTGAATGCAAAAGATTTTGGCTTACCACAGAACAGAGAAAGAATTATATTAGTTGGAAATTTAAAGGGAGTTCATTTTGATTTTAATAAATTGAAAAAAAAAGAATCAAAACCTATGAAATATTTTTTGGATGTGAGAGGAGAGTTTGAGTATCTTAATCCAAGTGAATATACTATTTTGGAGAACAAATATATAAAAGAACAGCCAAATTCAGGATTAATATTTATTGGATATAGAAATAAACCAATTAGAAAAGCAGGAGTAAGACCAAATACAGAACATTTATCGAGAGTACATAGACAAATTAACCGAATATATTCATCAGAAGGAATGCATCCAACTATTGCATCTCAAGAGGTTAATGGGAGATTTTTTATATACGATAAAGATAGAGTAAGAAAGCTAACTCTTGATGAATGTTATAGATTTTTTGGATTTCCAGATGATTTTAAAAAAGTAGGAAATTCATCAAAATTATATGAGAGAATAGGAAATAGCGTATGCATACCAGTTATTCAGTCAGTAGCTGAAGAAGTAAAAACACAATTGTTAATGGAGGGAGATATGAGTAATATAGAGAACGAGGATAAAAAATTAGATCCTTTTGATTTCTTAGAGAAAGTTTATAAAGAGGCAAGTAAGGAAAAAGATGTAAAAAATCTAAATGATAGTCAAAAAAATAATATTAAAATTATAGTTGAAAAAGAACAAAATAATAAAGGAGTATTTACGGCTATTGTGTCTAGTTTGACATATAAGTGTTTGTTTCCATATCAAGATGTTAGGTATCATAAAATAGAACTACCTAATGGATATAGTGGTAGATCATTTGATACAAAATATGTTACTCCATTTCTAAAAGAAAAGAGATTCCTAGGAGCGATGAAAGAATCTGGATGGCTTACTAGAAGCATAGAACAATCTCATCCATTTACAAGAGATTTCCCGGGTAAGATAAATAACAAGGAATTAAAAGATGCATTTTTAAATATATTTGAGGACATAGAAGAAAATAACGTATTAGCATATGAATATTTGAAAGGGATTTTTATATTAAGTCAAATAGAAAAACAAAAACGCACTATAGAGATAATAAATCCAATTACAAAAGAAAGTAATATGTCTATTACAAAAATAATGGAATTGATGAATAAACATTTTTATTATAAATACTCATCTAGAGGTGCATCAATATTACCTGTAATAGCATTTTATAGTATTTATCAATGTATGATAAAACATTTTGATAGATTTAAAGACAAAACTTTAGATAAATTAAGTTCGCATACATCATGTGATAAAAGTTCTGGAGAAACAGGAGATATAGTAGTAAGGGATAAAGAAACAAATGAAATTTATGAAGTACTTGAATTGAAATATGAAATTAAGCCAAATTTTTTAATGGTTCAAGATGCTTATGACAAAATAAAACATAAAGAAAATGTACAAAGATATTATATATTAAGTACAAAACATGCAGATAAGGAAGAAATGGAAAAAATAAATAAATTTATAGAAAAAGTTTATGAAGAATATGGATGCCAAATAATAATAAATGGAGTGTTTGATTCATTAAAATATTATTTAAGATTATTAACAGATACAGATGAATTTATAACATATTATACTAAAAATTTACAAGAAAATACAGAACTTAATTACGAACATAAAATTGCATGGAATAGAATTATAAAAAATAAAGAAGAATAATTTATATGAAATATATGATTTAAGATAGGAGATAAAATGATAGATACACCATCACCTCTTAGATATCCAGGGGGAAAAACAATCTTATATAAAAACATAAGAAATATATTAGAAGAAAACAATTTAATAGATGGTACATATATGGAGCCATTTTCTGGTGGAGCTGGATTAGCCTTAAAATTATTAATAAATAATGATGTAAAACGAATAGTTATAAATGATTATGATTATGCGATTTATGCTTTTTGGCACAATGTATTATTTGAAACGGAAAAATTTTGTAGAGATATAGAAACAATTAAAGTTAATTTAGAAGAATGGGAGAAACAAAAAGAAATTTACAACAATCAAAATATTTATTCGTTATATGAAATAGGCTTTGCTACATTTTTTTTAAATAGAACAAATAGATCTGGGATAATAAAAGGAGGACCTATAGGCGGAAGAAAACAAGAGGGAAAATACAAAATTAATTGTAGATTTAATAAACCAGTATTAATAAATAAGATAAAAAGAATAGGACAATACAGTAATAAAATCAAATTATATAATTATGATGTTAATGAATTTATAAATAAGGTTATAATGAAACAAAAAAAAGAAAATTTTTTTGTATATTTTGATCCACCTTATATCAAAAAAGGACCAGAACTATATAAGAACCATTTTAATCACGAAGAACATGAATATTTATCTAAAAATATTAAAGATAAACTTTTTGAAAAAAATTGGATTGTTACATATGATAAAAGTGAACTAGTATATAAATTATATGAAAATTTTTGTATAGTAGATTTTGATTTGAATTATTCAGCTGGTAATAATAAAGTTGGTAATGAATTAATG
>CALXVK010000077.1 GCA_944391975.1 uncultured Clostridia bacterium | reverse complement strand
GTTACAGAAGATTCTACATCTCAGCTTTATTTAAGGCCAGAAACAGCTCAAGGAATATTTGTTAATTTTAAAAATGTTATGAGAACAACTAGAAGAAAAATTCCAATGGGAATTGCACAAATTGGTAAATCATTTAGAAATGAAATAACACCAGGTAACTTTATTTTTAGAACAAGAGAATTTGAACAAATGGAACTTGAATTTTTCTGTAAACCAGGAACTGATTTAGAGTGGCATGCATATTGGAAAGAATTCTGTGAAAATTGGATTTTAGCTTTAGGCATGAAAAAAGAAAATATAAGATTAAGAGATCACGAAAAAGCTGAACTTTCTCATTATAGTAATGCAACAACAGATATTGAGTTTAATTTTCCATTTGGATGGGGAGAACTTTGGGGAATTGCTGATAGAACTGATTATGATCTAAAAGCACATATGAATCATTCAAAACAAGATATGACATACTTAGATCCAGAGACAAATGAAAAATATGTACCATATTGTATTGAGCCATCACTTGGATGTGATAGAGTGGCCCTAGCATTTTTATGTAACGCATATGATGAAGAAGAGATTTCAGAAGGAGATACTAGAACTGTTTTACATCTTCATCCAGCGTTAGCCCCATATAAGTTAGCAGTTTTGCCTCTATCTAAAAAATTAAGTGAAAAAGCAGAGGAAGTTTATACTAAACTTTCAAAAAGCTTTATGTGCGATTATGATGAAGCTGGAAGTATTGGAAAAAGATATAGAAGAGAAGATGAAATTGGAACTCCATATTGCGTAACAGTTGATTTTGATACTTTAGAAGATGATACAGTAACAATAAGAGACAGAGATACAATGGAACAAATAAGACTTCCAATTTCAGAAATCAAAAATTATATCAAAGAAAAAATTGAAGTTTAAATTAAAAATGGAATAAAGCTATTTTTATTAAAAAGCTTTATTCCATTTTTAATTTTTTTTAAGTCATATTATATACCCATTTTCCCATAATTCGTTACATGATAAATCAATATTTTCATTCCAAGAGATTCCATATCCTCCATTATCAACTTTAACATTTTCAAAAAGACCAGAAATGTTTTTTAAATCTATAAAATTAGGCCATTTTTCAAATAAATTACTAACATTGTAATATTTTATAGTGCTGTTTTCAAAAGTTATTTCTAAAATGAAATCTTTTAATGGCTTTACAGCTTTTACTTTATAAAACATAATATTAACCTCCTATTTTAATGGTGGGATTTTTTTAAAATTTTGTGTATTCCATATTAACAATAAGTCAGTTTGATGTAATTTCACCCATTCTTGAACTATTTTTAGAGCTCTATCTGGTAAATCCCCTTCTATCATTTTACCAGTTTTAATATTAATTGCTCCCATGTATTCTTCATAAAAAGCATGAATATGAGGTGGATTATGTTCAGATTGTTGAAAGTACATTTTTATTATTATTCCATAGAAACTTGATAATACTGACATAATTATTCCTCCTTTATGTTTAAAATTATTATAGTATCTAAATAATTAACCAATACAATATCAAATCATTAGTAAGTTGATTATAGCATATTTTTTAAAAAAATCAATGAAAAATCCAGTTTTTTCCTTAAATTACTTGACTTTGTGGGAAAAAGACGGTATAATACTTTTGTACAGAACAAAATGAACTAGAAGAGTGGGAACAAATCCCACTCTTAAGTTTTGTTTTGAAGGAGGAGTTTTTAAAAATGAAACAAATTGATGTAAAAGAATTAGTTAGTGCAATGGATGAGCTTGAAAAAGAAAGAGGAATAAAAAAAGAGTATTTGATTGAATCTTTAGAATCAGCTTTAGTTACAGCATATAAAAAGAATTTTGATTCTGTTGATAATGTTAGAGTAGCTATAAATGGAGAAACAGGAGAAGTTCAAGTATATTCTGTAATGGAAGTTGTTCAAAATGTAGAAGACTCATTATTAGAAATTAGTTTAGAAAAAGCTAAAAAGATTAACCCAGAAATTAAAATAGGTGAAACTGTTGATATAGAAATTGTACCAAAAGACTTTGGTAGAATAGCTGCACAAACAGCAAAACAAGTTGTTGTTCAAAAAATAAGAGAAGTAGAAAGAGAATTAGTCTATAATGAATATAGTGATAAAAAAGGTGAAATAGTATCAGGTATAGTACAAAAAGCAGATACTGGAACTCTAGTAATAGATTTAGGAAAATTAGAAGGAGTAATGCCTTTAAAAGAACAAATTCCAACAGAACATTACAAAGTTAATGATAAAATAAAAGGATATGTAATGAGTGTTGAAAAAGGAAATAAAGGTAATCCACAAGTAATTGTTTCAAGAAGTCATCCTAATTTTGTAAAAAGACTTTTTGAATTAGAAATTCCAGAGATTTATGAAGGATTAATAGAAATAAAAAGTGTTTCCAGAGAAGCAGGATATAGAAGTAAAGTAGCTGTATACTCTAAAAATGAAAATATAGATCCAGTTGGTTCTTGTGTAGGACAAAAAGGTGTTAGAATTCAAAACATTATAAATGAATTAAATGGAGAAAAAATAGATGTTATTGAATGGAGTGAAGAACCTTCTATATATATAGCAGCATCATTACTTCCTGCACAAGTAATGGCTGTTGATGTAAAAGAAGATGAAAAATTTGCTCAAGTTATAGTTCCAGATGATCAATTGTCTTTAGCAATTGGAAAATCAGGACAAAATGCAAGGTTAGCTGCAAGACTAACAAATTGGAAAATAGATATTAAATCAGAGTCTCAAATAAGAGATATTATAGCAGAAAAAATTGAAAAAGAAAATTTAGATAAAGCAGAAAATGAAGAAATAGCTGTAGAAGAAGTTTCTGAAAATGTTGAAGAAGATATTCAAGAAGAAAAAACTAAAAAGACAAGAAAAACAAAATCAAAAAAATCTACTGAAGAAGTAGAAGAATAGAAGAGGATAAAATGGAAAAAAATCAAAAATATGTGCCACTTAGAAGATGCATGGCTTGTAATGAACAAAAAGAGAAAAAAGATTTACTTAGAATAGTTAGAAATAAAGAAGGAATTTTAGAGATTGATTTATCAGGTAAAAAAAATGGTAGAGGTGCATATATTTGTAAAAAAGAAGAATGTCTTAATAAAATAAAAAAGACTAAAAGGCTTGAAAAAGTTTTAAACATAAATATTGATGAACAATTTTATGAAAGTATAAGAGGTGTAATTATTGGATAAATGCTATGGAATGCTTGGAATCTCAGCTAAAGCTGGAAAGTTGATTTCTCGGTTATGAGATAGTTTTAGAAGGGATTAAAAAAGGAAAAGTTAAGTTAATTATAGTTGCAAGAGACGCATCAGAAAAAACTAAAAATAATTTAACTTTTACTTCTGAAAAATTTAAGATACCATTAATTATTTTTGGTGATATTGATACTAATAGTAAAGCTATTGGTAAAAAAGGAAGAGCGGTTATAGGAGTTACAGATTCCGGTTTAGCAAATAAAATCCAAGAGTTGATTAATGGGGGTGAAGCATAAATGAAAATAAAAATTTATGAAATCGCAAAGAAAATGGGAGTAGATAACAAGCAGGTAGTTGAAATCGCAAATAAAAATGGTATAGAAGTAAAAAGTCATTTGAGTTCAGTTACGGAAGAAGAGGGAAAAATGTTAGAGAAATTATTAAAAGGAGTATTTAAAAAGAAATCTATGGAAAATCAAAAAGAAAAGGATGAACCAGTTATCATTAGAAGAGCTGTAATCTTTAATGATGATGAGAAAAAAGAAGAGGAAAAGAAAAAACAACAGAAAAAAAATGATAATGTTTTTAATGTTGAAAAAAACAGAAAGAAAGATTATAACATAGTTTATAGAAATAAGCCTACAAAACCTCTTACAGTAAGTGAACTTTTAGGTATATCTAAAAAAGAAGAGAAGAAAGAGGAAAAACCTAAAGCTGTTGTGGAAGAAAAAAAGAAAGAGCCTGTAGCTACAAAAGTTGAAGAGAAAAAAGAAGTTAGTCAACCTAAAGAAGTAGAAGCAGAAAAAACTCCTATTCCTTCTAATAATGTTGCGCCTAAAAATAATAAATTTAGTAATAAACCTTTTAATAATCAATTAGGTAATGATAAACAAGTTCGAACTCAAAATAAGCATTATCAAGATAAAGACTCTAAATTTTCTAAAAAGGAAGATTATAAAAAAGATAATAGACAAAATAAAAAACTCGATGGAAAAGGTATAGACAAAAAAATTAAAAACATTATGGAAATGGATATTCCAGAAAAAGAAAATGTTAGAGAATATGCTTCAAATAAAATGAAGGATAGACAAAAACAAAATAGAATTGATGAATCTAAAAATTCTAATAATAGAAAAAATAGAAGAAATAATGAGGAATTTGATAGTGACAAATTAAATAATCTAAAAAAACATGATACACTTTCTAATATGTTTCATGAAGAAGGCGAAATGTATGATTATTATGATTTAAGCACTGAAAGAGGAAAAAGAGCTAAAAAGAAACCAAAACAAGGAAATAAAGTTAAACAGAAAATATTTAAACTTACTGAAATTACAATTCCAGATCATATTACTGTTAAAGATTTAGCTATGGAAATGAAAATAACGAGTGGTGAAGTTATAAAAAAATTAATTAATCTTGGAATGATGGTTACAATAAATAATGAAATAGATTTTGACACAGCGTTTTTAGTTGCCTCAGAATTTGGAATTACAGCTATAAAGAAAAATGTAGTTACAGATGAAGATAAATTAATTGATGATAGTGAAGATGATGTAAAAGATTTAAGACCGCGTCCACCAGTTATTGTAGTTATGGGTCATGTTGACCATGGAAAAACTTCATTACTTGATGCTATAAGAAGTACTAATGTAATAGAAGGGGAATCTGGTGGTATTACACAACATATTGGTGCATATAAAGTAAATATTAATGGAAGAGATATAACATTTTTAGATACTCCTGGTCATGAAGCTTTTACAAGTATGCGTGCTAGAGGTGCACAAATTACTGATATTGCAATTTTAGTTGTAGCTGCAAATGATGGTGTAATGCCTCAAACAGTTGAAGCTATTGATCATGCTAGAGCTGCTAATATTCCAATTATTGTTGCTGTTAATAAAATGGATTTACCAGATGCAAATATTGAAAAGGTAAAACAAGAATTAATGAAATATAATGTAGTTCCTGAAGAATGGGGTGGAGATACAATATTTGTTCCAATTTCAGCTAAAACAAAAATGGGTATAGATAATTTATTAGAAATGGTTTTACTTGAATCTGATGTTTTGGAATTAAAAGCAAATCCAAATAAACAAGCTAAAGGAACGGTTATAGAAGCAAAACTTGATAAAACAAGAGGACCAGTAGCAACAATGCTTGTTCAAAGAGGAAAATTAGATGTTGGTGATACAATTATAGTAGGTTCAACAATTGGTAGAATTAGAAAAATGAAAAATGATAAAGGAAAAGAAGTAAAAACAGCAGGACCATCAATGCCAGTTGAAATTACAGGTTTATCATCAGTTCCTCAATCTGGGGATACTTTCTATGAAGTTAAAGATGAAAAAACAGCAAAACACTTAATTGAAAGAAGAAAACGTGAACAAAGAGAAAAAGAACTTGCTACTCGTAAAATAGTTAGTTTAGATGATGTATTTTCACAAATTGAAAATGAGAATTTAAAACAACTTAACTTAATAGTAAAAGCCGATGTTCAAGGATCTGTTGAAGCGTTAAAACAATCTTTAGAAAAATTATCTAATACTGAAGTTAAAGTTTCAGTTATTCATAGTAGTGTTGGTGGTGTTACAGAAACAGATGTTAATTTAGCAAAAGTTTCAAATGCAATTATAATCGCATTTAATGTTAGAGCTGAAGTTATAGCCAAAAGTATAGCAGAAAAAGAGGGTGTTGAAATTAATACTTATTCAGTAATTTATGATGCTATAAATGATGTAGAAGCTGCTATGAAGGGAATGCTTGATCCAGTATATAAAGAAGTTGTTATAGGAAATGCAGAAGTAAGACAGGTATTTAAAGTTTCAAGTGTTGGAACAATAGCAGGTGCATATGTTTTAACTGGAAAAATCGCAAGAAACGCTGGAATTAGAGTTATTAGAGATAATATAGTTATACATGATGGAAAACTTGTATCTTTAAAGAGATTTAAAGATGATGTAAAAGAAGTTGCAACAGGTTATGAATGCGGACTTCAAATTGAAAAATATGATGATATCAAAGAGGGAGATACTTTAGAAGTTTACGTTATGGAAGAGGTTAAGTAATTCGTGAAAAAATTGCGGAGCAATTTTTGCTCGAAACCAAAAAATAGAGAAAAGTAAACTTCTAAAGAAATGAA
>CALXVK010000076.1 GCA_944391975.1 uncultured Clostridia bacterium | reverse complement strand
CTATTAAAACATCATTCCAAGCATGATTTTCAATTTCACCATTTGAATTTTGAGCAACTCCACATACTTCAACACATGAAATTCCAATATTATCTAATATATATTTATATGCTTTTGCATAACCATCACAAACAGCTAAATTATTAATTAGAGCACCATAAATACTATGAGACATATCTAAATTACTATCTGAATCATATGTTATATTATCAATTAAATAATCATGTACTTGTTTCACTTTATTATAAGTATTTCCAGATAAACCGTCTATTATATTATTTAATTCTTCTTCTATTTGAGATTCTGCAATAATAACATCTGATTCAGAATAGAACCCTTCTGAAAGATAACTTTGACCATCATCAGGTCCAATAGAAACCCTATATGTTGTTCCAGATATATTTTTTGTTGATTCTGTATACATATATAATTTTGTAACATCTAAATAAAAAATTTCTGGATGATCTAAAAGCAATGCATTTATTGATAATTGAAATGCATCTGTAATTAATCTTTCACCATCAGCTGATTGGAGCAAATCATTAAAAGTTGTTCCAAAATCTATTGTTGCAGTTCCTGTTTTTAACTCATCTAAACTATCATACATTTTACTATAAATAGTTTTTCCATTAACATCTAATTGATTGTAAAAATAGCTATTATCTGTAACATTATATGACTGATTATTAGAATAATTATCAGAATTCGAATTAGTATTATTAGAATTTATAAAATCCGATAATTCTGCTCCACTTTCTCCTTGAACTGTCTCTTCAATTTTTACAGTCGTTCCTGTAGCTTCATAATCAGGATAATATACTTCTTCATCTGTAGCTCCAATTGTTTGAACTACACTTGGAAAATATGTTTTTAAACTAATTTTTTCCGGCAAACTAATTACTCCACATAAATCCAGTGATAATAAAACTGTAACTACAATCACTGCTATAATAAAAAATGTAATTATAATTGATCCCAAATTTTGTCTTATTTTCAAATTATATTCCTCCTTAAGATGCACTTCTTTTCCAATAAAATAAATATTGTTGTGCTAATCCAGGTATACCTAAGAATTTATCTTGTGCTAATTTAGTAATTTCTTTTTTATTTACTTTTTCTTCATTTTCATTATGTATATAAAGTTCATTCATAACACGTCTTACCCAAACATCAATTGGAAAAACATCAATTCTTTTTAAAGAAGAGAAAAGCAAAATACAATCTGCAACTTTTGGACCTACTCCATCCAATTTTAAAAGTTCTTCTCTCATTTCTTCAGTAGAATTCATTTTACTTATTTTTTCCAAATCTACTTCTTTTGTTAATATCATATTTGTAGTATTATATATTCTAATATCTCTAAAACCTGTGCCCAAATTTCTTAAATCATTTACTGTAGCTTGAGCTAGTCTTTCTGGAGTTGGAAAACTATAATAAACTTTTCCATTAAAATTTATTTCATTTCCATATTTTTCAGAAATTCTTTCTATTATCTTTTTTATTCTTGGAATATTATTATTTGCAGAAATAATAAAAGAAATTATACACTCCCATAAATCTTGATTTAAAATTCTAATTCCACTTCCAAATTTTGTAGCAATTTTTAAATAATCATCAACATTTGAAAGTTTTTCTTTTATATCATTATAATTAGTGTCTAAATCAAAATAGTATCTTATAAATTTTTTAAAATTTTCTTCATTTCCATCAAAAGTTCCTTTAAAAATAATTTCATTTTTATTTTTAGCAACATTTATAACAGAATTTCTTACAACGCCTGTATAACTTCCATCATCTTCTACATTCCATCTAAAACATTGTCCACATTCAAATATATCCTCAAGTTCAAAAGATTCTTGATTTAAAATTTTATATTCATATTCCATTTTTACTCCATTAATATATAAAATTTTTTAATATAATACTATATTATTTTATTATATTTACGTAAATTTATCAATGGAAAAATATAAAATATCTAGACTTTTTTAATTTATTGTGATAATATATTTAAAGTTTAATAAATATATCATTTAAATATATTCGGGTGTCGCCAAGCGGTAAGGCATCGGACTCTGACTCCGACATTCGTTAGTTCGAATCTAACCACCCGAGCCAAAGAAAAAACCTCTAAAATATTCTTTATATCTTAGAGGTTCTTTTTTATTTTCAATTAATTAAATTCTTTTTAAAAGAAACCCCTTTTTTCAAAAGGGGAAAAGAAAGATTATTCTTTACTTTTTAATTACTTACATTTTTTTTAAAGTTCTAATATTATGTATAATACTTCCAAACCACAATAAAGCAAGGATGTCCCATGCAATACCTAGAACCATATTGTCATTATTAAAAAACCATCCTCCTTTAATTACAGCAATAACTAATAACATACTATCAAGTAAAATCTCTATTACTTTCAAGAATTTATTATCATGTTTTTCCTGTAACATAAAAACACATACAAGTATGAAGCATGTTGTAAAATTAACAAATGTAAGTTGAATTATAATTTTTCCTTCCTCTACTTTTTTTATGCTGCCAATAAAGTTACTATATGTAAAACCAAAAAGTAAGAGAAATCTCTCACTAATTAGTGAATTTGGATAAATGACATAGAATTCCTTCTACATCTTTTTAAGTATACCATATTATCATTTAATTATCAAGCAAAATCAACGGTTTGAAGCTTTATATATACCCAAAACACTTTTTAATTATTAAAACCAAAATATGCTACACCTATTGACTTTCCAATATTAAAGTGATTTAATACTTATGTTAATAAATTAATTTAAAAAGGAGATTTTATGGAAAGTTTAGTTATTAAAGAATTATTTAGAAATTCCGAAAAATATTTTGATAAAGAAATTACTCTTTATGGGTGGGTAAAAACTGTTAGAGATTCTAAAAATTTTGGATTTATTGAATTAAATGATGGAAGTTTTTTTAAAAATATTCAAATTGTTTTTGATGATAAATTAAAAAATTTTGAAGAAATTAGAAAACTTACAATTAGTTCTTCTATAACAGTTACTGGAAAATTTGTAAAAACTGAAAATGCTAAACAAGCTTTTGAAATTCATGCAACTTCAATTGAAATAATTGATATTTCTGATAGTGATTATCCTCTTCAAAAGAAACGTCATTCATTTGAATATTTAAGAACAATAGCTCATTTACGTCCTAGAGCAAATACTTTTAATGCAGTTTTCAGAGTACGTTCAGTCTTAGCATACGCTATCCACAAATTCTTCCAAGAGCGTGGATTTGTATATGTTAATACTCCTCTAATTACTGGAAGTGATTGTGAAGGCGCTGGTGAAATGTTTAATGTAAACTCTTTTGATTTAAATAATGTTCCAAAAACTGAAGAAGGACAAGTTGATTATTCAAAAGACTTTTTTGGAAAGCCAGCTCATTTAACAGTTAGTGGCCAATTAGATGTTGAAACATATGCTTTTGCATTTAGAAATGTTTATACATTTGGTCCAACTTTTAGAGCAGAAAATTCAAATACAGTTAAACATGCTGCTGAATTTTGGATGATTGAACCAGAAATTTGTTTTGCAGATTTAAAAGATGATATGGATTTAGCAGAAGATATGCTAAAATATATCATAAAATATGTTTTAGAAAACTGCCCAGAAGAAATGGAATTTTTCAATAATTTTGTAGATAAAACATTACTTGAAAAGTTAAATAATGTTATAAATTCTGACTTTGGAAGAATTTCATATACAGATGCTGTAAAAGAACTAGAAAAACATAATGATGAATTTGAATTTAAAGTTTCTTGGGGAATTGATTTACAAACAGAACATGAAAGATTTTTAAGTGAAAAAATATTTAAAAAACCTGTTTTTGTTACTGATTATCCAAAAGAAATAAAAGCATTTTATATGAAACAAAATCCAGATGGAAAAACAGTCGCTGCTTCTGATCTTTTAGCTCCTGGAATTGGTGAAATTATTGGTGGAAGTCAAAGAGAAGATGATTTAAAAGTTTTACAAGAAAAAATAAAAGAATTTGGATTAAATGAAAAAGATTATTGGTGGTATGAGGATTTAAGAAAATACGGTAGCGCTCCTCATAGTGGATTTGGTTTAGGATTTGAAAGACTTATTATGTATGTAACTGGAATGCAAAATATTAGAGATGTAATTCCATTTCCAAGAACACCCAAAAATTGCGAATTTTAAAATTAGAAATAATGCTCCACTTTTATGTGGAGTATTATTTTTATATTCTTATTCTTTGTCCTGGAAAAATCAAATTTGGATTTGAAATACTATTATTTTGTAATATCTGAGTTACTGTTATTCCATACATTCTAGCAATTGAATAAAGTGTATCTCCACTTTTTACAATATAATATTCATTATTAGTACTAGTAACTGAATTTAAAAAATCACTATCACTCCCTTTAATTTTAATTTTTTCACCAGGATATATTAAGTTCGGATTTGTAATATTATTTAATTCCACCAAGCTTTCCACTGTCACATTATAAGCTCTTGCTATTTGTGATAAAGTATTTCCTCTCTCTACAGTATAAATTATTTCATTCATCTGGCGAGATTCACTTCCATTAACAGTAGAATTTGTATGAATTCTTAACCTTTCCCCAGGATAAATAAGATTAATATTTGCAATTCCATTTAAATCTGCTATTTGCTGAGCTGTAGTTCCATACATAGCTGCAATTTCTCCTAATGTATTTCCACTTTGAACTGTATAATATATTAATTCAGTATTAAAATCTGTTGTCATTGTTCCGGTTGACTGAATTTCAGTTATATTTTCTTCATCTAGCAATATATCTACTGTAAATAAATCTCTATCAACATCTCCACTAATTCCATCTATGTTTCCTGTATCTGAGAACTGCACTCCTATATATTCAGTCCAACTAGTTTGATAATGTGATAAATTATTATAATTTCCATAATAAGCAATCCAAAGTTCATATTTTTCTGCCAAATCTGTTCCAAAAACATCTTGCGCATTTGATAAGTCACTATATAAGATAATTTCTTTTCCAGTTATTTCTTGAACAGTCGACATAAAGGTTTCAGCAATTTGATTAATAGTAGTTACATCCGCTCCTCCAAAAATTTCATAATCTAAAACTAATTTACAATCAGGAGTTTTTCCTGTTATTACAGAAGCAAAAAAGTTTGCCTCTTCTACAGCTTCTTCTTCAGTAGTAGCAGTTAAAAAATGATAAAATCCAACTTTTAATCCCGCAGCTTTAGCATTTTGATAATTTGTTTCAAAATAATGGTCTTTTATATTACTTCCTTGACTAGCTTTTATGTATACAATATCAATCCCAGCATTTCTAACTTCAGTATAATCAATAAATCCTTGCCAATTACTAACATCTATTCCCTCATAATCTAAACTACCAGCTGGAGCTATAGCATAAGAATTATTTACAATACAAAAACTTAAAACAAAAGCTGAAATCATCAAAATAATTTTATCTCTAATTTTATACATATCTTAAACTCCCCTCACTTTTTATTTTATGATATGTATAAAATTTTTTTTGGTGAAAAAAGACAAGAGGCAGAGCTTTTTTCATCTCTACATCTTGTCTTTTGTGCCTTTCTAAGGAAAAGGCTACCTATTTACTTAAATTCTGTAGACAAAGTCTTTTCAAGTCCATATGGATTAATTCTGAAGAAATATTCATCTCCAAGAATTCCCACGTGTTTTGTATCAACCTCATCTAAGATTCTACCTGAGAAATGTTTTTTTACTTCGGGGTCTCCATGATTTACCAGTACAAGTTTCAGATTTCTAAATTTCTTTAAAAAATTAATCATTTCATCTGCTTTTGCATGAGCAGAAAATTCATTTGTAAATTCAACTTGTGCACTTTTTCTTGCAAGTAAACCTGCAATTTCTACTTTCTCACCTATCTGCGCAGCTTTTAATCTTCCTCCTAAAGTATCTGGTGAAGCATATCCAGTAAACTGAATTAGAGCATTTCTACGACTAATATATTCTGGAATATACATTTGAGCTGGTCCATAAGATCCCATACCTGATGTAGTCAATATAACTTTCGGATCATTATTATGAAGAATAGAGCTTCTCTGTGTTTTGATAACAGATCTATAATTTTCAGGAAGAAAATCTCTCATTTCATCTTTTATATTTAGACCATCACTAATATACATATCAGTATATCTTATCGCAAGTTTTCCATCCAAATAAATTGGAATACTAATATCAATTAATCCTCCCTCCTGCATTTTCTTAATTGTATACAGTATTTCCTGCGCTCTTCCTAAAGAAAATACAGGTGCAACAACAGTTCCATTAGCTCTTAGACATTCGCAAACATTCTTTTCAAAACATGGCTTAATCTCTGTTGAATCCATATCTCCATAAGTGGATTCTTGAACAATTGTAAGTGGTAAATCAAGTATCCAATCCGGGATTTCTGGAACATCAAAAAACATGTTTTTATTGTTATAATCTC
>CALXVK010000075.1 GCA_944391975.1 uncultured Clostridia bacterium | reverse complement strand
TTTACTTTTTTTGTAATTTTCTATTGAAATCTCAAGCCTGCAGTGCTATAATGTTGACATAATTTTGTAAAAAAAATTTAACTTATTAAAAAAATTTAATTTATAAATTTAAAAATAGGGGTGAATTTTTAATGTATAGCGTTTTAGTAGCTAATCCCAATAGCGAACAAAGAGAAAGCTACTGCCAATTTCTAATAAATAATTGCAGTAATTTAAATGTAATTGGTACCTGTTCTGGAACAAAAGCTCTTAATACATATAATGAAATCAATCCTAATGTTTTGGTTTTGGATTCAGAATTTTTAGATATAAGTAGTAAAGAAATAATTAATAAAATTTCTTCAACTAAAAAAGAAAGTAAAATTTGTAATATTATTTTAACAGCAAATTCAAATGAACCTATATCAATAGTTTCAAATACAGAAAAAATTTATAAAATACTATTTAAACCTTTTGACTATAACGAATTAAAAATGGCTATACATAATATTTGTTTAGATACAAAAATTCCTGAACTAGATAATTTGCAACTTCAACTATTTTTATTAGATTTAAAATTTAATATAAATTCACCTTCTACGACATATTTAATAGAAGCAATACATCAATGTTATTACTACCCACATCTACTTAGAAATTTAGATGATATAATAAAAACAATTGCTTATAAATTTAATGTTAGTGAAAAAACTATAAGATTTTCTTTTAGAAATGCATTAAAACCTATAAACAATTATAGAAATACTATAAATCAATCATCATTTATTAATTTATTTGATCCAATGAGAAATATTACTCCAAAATATTTCTTAGATGTAATTACTACATATCTTCATAAGCAAAATAGAACAGATTATAATAATTACAAAAATAACTCCAAATGTTAGATATATTTTAACATTTGGAGTTGTTTTTATAATTTATTATATTCTATATATTCTTCATAAATAGATTTTATTCTTTTTTCAATTGGTTCATCTTCTTGAATTAGTGAATTAACATTTGTTCTTGCTATTTTTATCATTTCTTTTAAATCATTATCTAAATTTCTATCTGAAATTATATTAAAAATAGGAATATTTTTTAGTTTTTCATTAACCCCTCTTATTATTTCTAATCCATTCATATTCTTTAAATCAAATTTAATAAAAACCATCTCAGGCATTAGTTCTATTATCTTTTCATACGTTTCCATTCCATCTTCAGTTATCCCCACTATTTGTGTATCATCTATAGTTTTTATTAAATTTACAATTTTATCTTTAAAATCTTTATTATCATGAGCAATTAATGTTCTAATTTTATGCAAAATTTTCTCCCCCTTACCTAAATTAAATTATATTTAGTGTCAAAACTATATAAATATTTTATTTCTTCAATTTTACATTTAGTTATAAGTTAACATAACTTTATTATACGAGTTTTTTTGTAATTGTCTATTAATAGTTTTTTAATGCAAATTTAATATAACTAAAGATATTATAAAAACGTATTTTAAACATACAATTTTATTTGATTTTCACCATAAAAAAAAGGAATATCTTTTTTGATATTCCTTTATTTTTTTAAATATTTTTTAATAAACTTTTTATCAGCATTTGTCAATTCTTCGTTAATATAAATTAACTGAATAACTGAATCTGGATATTTAATTTCAGGAATTTTAACTTCGTGTAATTCTCCGGATGCCAATTCCTTTTCAACAGCTTCTTTCATAACAAATCCAATTCCTAAATTTCTTTTTACTGCATCAATTATCATTTCTGTTTTATCAAATTGAATTTTAGGAGAAATTTTTATATTATTTTCTTTAAATATTTCTACTAAATTTCTATTTGTTGATTTGAAATCATAATTTAGAATTAGATCTAATTTTTCAAAATCTTCTTTTGTTTCTAATTTTAAATCATTTTTTGAAATAAAAATATTATGAATTTGCTTTATATCTTCAAGCACAATATTTTTGGCTTTATTTTCCAGCATAGTATCAATTAAAAAATCAATTTTATGACTTTCTAACATATCTAACATTTCTTTTGCACCAGAATTACATATTAAATTAATTTTTAAATTAGGATAATCTTTATTTGCTTTTTCTATTATATCCATTAAATAATAGGTAACTAAATATGATTGACATCCTATTGTAATCTCGCTATTATCTAGATCATTTTTTTGTAAAATTCTTTTTTCACCTAAATCTAGCAAATTAAGTCCTTTTTCTACAAAACCATATAAGTCTTTTCCCTCTTCTGTTAATTTCACACCATCTTTTTCTCTATAAAAAAGCGGGGTATTTAACAGTTTTTCCAATTTATTAATACTAACACTGATAGACGGCACTGATAAATGAAGTTTATCAGCTGCATCACTATAGCTTTTTGATTGTGCAACTATATAAAAAACCCTATATAAATTTAAATTAATATTTGACATATTCATACCTCCATACTGTGCTGATTATACCATGTCATAGGAAATTTGTAAAGCCTCATTTAATAAAAGCTAATGCTTTATTATATTTATATAATAAATAAACAATAATGAGCTGATTTCTTTTACCATCTAACTTAAGAAATCAGCTCATTTTAAATCTATTTTATTATTCGAATTAATTACACTCTCATTATTATTTTATACTAATCTAATTCTAAACAATGATATGAATTTGTAAGCTCTAACATATATTTACCTACAAAATTTGGTAAATAATATGTTTCAATCTCATATTTACATTCTGAAACAATTTCTCCATCAGAATTTATAACTCCCCATTTTCCATCTTTTAATATTCCTGCAAATCCATATTCATTTAATTCTGTAACAAAATCATATTCTGCATTTACAACAATTTTTCCATTTGAAGATTTATATCCCCATTTATCATTTTCTTTATATGCATATAAATCAAGACTTTCATATACATCTGTATTTTGAACTATATTACCATTTTTATCAATATATTCAATATCTGACATATTATAAATTCTTGTATATTCATTATTTATTTTTTCAACAACTGCATTATTCATAGAAATGATTTTTTCTATATTATTTGAATAAATATCAATTGTTCCATCTCCTAATTCCCCTTCAATAGCATTTGTTCCATCCACAACTAACATAAGTGTATATTGTGGTTCAATTACTACTCCACTATAAATATTTAATAAACCATACAGTCCTTCTTCATTTCTAAATATAAAATAATTATCAAATGCATAAGAAATATAAGTATAATTATTTGAAAGAGTTTCACCTTGCATAATTATATAATAAAATCCGTCTGAATCTATTGCTATATATGAATTTGTATTCCCTGCCGATTGAATGCTTGTATAATTTAGGTTACTAATTTTATTACCATTTACATCATAAAGTTCTTTTGTGCCATCATCAAGCTCTACTGAAATATAATCTCCTGCTAAAGAATATCCTACATATTTTACTTCTAATATTTCATCACCTGAAAGACTAAAAATTCCATAATTTGAATTTCTTCTTACTACAAAAATATCTGAATTTTCAGCATAAATGATATTTTGATAATTTTGACTAATTATTTCTGAACTATCTTTATATACTCCTCTTCTTCCATTTGTCATTACAATTAAATAACTTGACGTATCATCATATTTTAAAACTCTTGTAATACTTTCAAATTCTACATCTAATTCTCTTTTTCCCTCACTATTTAAATATCCATATAAATAACCAGTATCAGTTTTATTTCCAACAATATATCCTGTTAAATTATATTTACTATCTTCAGAATAATATTCATCTCCAACTATAGAATCATATTCTATTTTAATTTTTTCATTTCCATTAGAAGTTACAACTCCATATTTTCCATCTTTTTGTACTAATAATTCTCCAGGTTTATAATTTAAACTTTCAATACTATCATAATTTGCTTCTAAAACTATTTCTCCATCATAATTTATCAATCCATATTTTCCATCTTTTTGAAACTTAAGCACATATTTTTCAAAATCTAAACTATCTTCTGATGTTTGGATTGCTGAAACTCCTTCATAATCATTAAAAGCCTCTTCTCCTTTAGAATTTAATATTTCATATTCTGTTTCAGAAGAATAACAAATAAATACATCTCTTTCAGGATTTGGAATATATATATCTAAATATGTTGGCTCTATAATAACTTCACCTTCTGTATCTATAACACCAACCTTATCTTCTGTAGAATACATAGCAAAGTAATTATATTTAATGTCTCTATATACATCTATTTCATTAGAAGTTCTTTTTATTATTAAAATTAAAGCAATAATCGCAATTATTAAAATTAAAGCAATTAAAATTACATATTTTAAATTTCTTTTTAAAAATTTTCCTATATTAGTCACAATTTTCTCCTTTTATTTACTTTATTTATTATTTCCAAAAAGAGACATGTAAAAATAATAATATTTTTTACCATGCCCCTTTCTTTCTAATTTTTATTCATATGTTACATTAATTGGACTAGTTGATGTTCCATAAGTGTCTTCAGCATAAAAATAATATGTACCAGGATTATATATAACAAAACTAACAGATTCCCCATCCTCTGAATATACACAATCTCCCAAATAATCAACTTCTATATAAGTACTTCCGCCATCTGTACTATAATATGCATTTCTCATCGGATAATTTATTCCTTCTGAATTTCTTTCAAAAGTTAAAGTCACTTTCAAAAGCTTTGTATCTCCGTGAAGAATATAATGTATCAGAATTATCATTTGATGCAATTAAACCAATTGTTGATGAAGCAGAAGATTCTTCATTTTTATAAATATTTGTTTCACCATCCATTTCAGCAAGTGTATAATAAATTATTGTATCATCAGTTGGATCTGCCATTCCTTCAACAGAATATACATATCTTGTTGAAAAATCAACTATTACTCCTTTTAAAGTTACTTCCAATCCAAAATATGTTTTTATATCTTCTGTATTAAAATAGAATGTATATTGACTATTTACTGCTAAAGCTGCATATAGAGAAATAATTTCCTGGACTCCTTCTTCTGATATAGCTTCTCCAACAAGAGTTGGTGAACTTCCAAATTTATTAGTAAAATAATTAGAATAATTCAAATCATTATTTAATGATCTTTCTATCAAATAATTTTCACATGTTTCATTAACAGCACTTTGAATCTCTTCTAATTCTGATTTAAAAGTTTGATATGCCATTGTTTTATATGCACCTATACTATTTGTTATAGTAATTGAGGCTATTATAAACATTATTACAATTGTAATAACTAAAGAAACAATTGTGATGCCCCTCTGATTTCTCATTATTTTACCATCCTTTCTTTAAAGGAATTTTAGTCACTTGATTATGAATAGTATTGAAGTAATACATCTGATAGATATGCATCATAATCAAATTTTTCTTGATATTCTGGAGTTTTATAATCTATTCCATAAGTCTCAACTGTGGCTGAAGTTATTACTGGATAATTTCCATCAAAATAATTTATAGTATCTGTTGACATTGTTACATCTTCACTTTGTTCTGTTGGTAAAGAATTAATTTGCTCTATTATTTCCATACCACTTATTACTTTTCCAAATGGTGTATACATACCATTTAAAGTACTATCTTCTTCTGTTAAGATAAAAAATAATGAACTTCCTGAATTATAACTATATTGACTTAAATCAGTTCCATATCCTTGATAATCATTTCTATATAAACCAACTGTACCATATTCAAATCTCATTGTATTTTGATCAAATCCATTTGCAACAAATTCACCTTCAATAGTTATTTCATAATCAGATTCTGAATTAGCTTCAATTGAAGAATCATAATAACTTGCCATTAAAGCATCTTCTGTAGGAGCTTGTTCTGTTTCTCCTGTTGTTTCATCTGTTGAATCTTCTAAAATCATTCCAGCATTTACAGCTGCTCCATCTGTTCCATAAAATATTTTTCCATTATAAAATCCTTTTTGAACAAGATTTACTATATGTGAAACAGTATTTGGAGCATAATCTGGATAAAGCTCTATTTGAACATCTCCATATCCTTCAATTGACAATGTAACTATTGGATTTTGAGCATTCTTATTATAAGCCAAACTTCTTGTTGCATTTATAATTAAAAATATAATTCCAACACTTACTATAATAATCAAAAAAATCAATATTAAATTTTTTAACTTCTCTCCCATTATTATTTCCTTCCTATAAGCAAAATTTACAATTTTAAAAAATCTATTGCATCCGAAATATTTTTCACGCCTATTATATCTAATCTAAAATCATTTTTCAATAGTTTTTTATTACTTTCTGGAATTAAAACTCTTTTATATCCTAATTTTTCAGCTTCTCTAATTCTTTTATCTATCATGTTTATATTCCTTATTTCACCTGTTAAACCTACTTCTCCTATTGCTACTGTTTTTTTATCTATTGGTATATTTTTAAAACTAGAAACTATACTTAAGCAAATTCCTAAATCTAAAGCTGGTTCATTTATTTTTATACCACCAACTACATT